>JBJTNS010000039.1:0-4567 GCA_046074245.1 Chitinophagaceae bacterium
CTTTCACATGCATGTACATCTGACCTTTATCGTCGCAAGCTCCACGCGCATAGATAGCGCCTTCAGGATGCTCTTCAGTTTGCTTGATTACCGGCTCAAATGGTGGTGAATGCCACAATTCTACCGGATCAGCAGGCTGAACATCGTAGTGACCATACACCAAAATGGTTGGTAATTCTGGAGATACAAATTTCTCACCATACACAATCGGGTGACCGGCAGTAGGGCAAATTTCAACATTATCTGCGCCAGCTGCTTTTAAACGCTCGGCAACAAATTCGGCAGTGCGTGCAACATCAGCAGTAAATTTGCTGTCGGCACTTACTGATGGAATTTTTAACAGGTCAAGCAACTCGTTCAGAAAACGGTCTTTGTTAGCTTCGATGTATGGAATATGGCTCATATATAAGATTTATTTCAGATTGCGAAAATACATGATTTTACTATAAAAAAAACCGATTATGCTATAAATCATCTCTTCATTTCAAAGCAATTCAAAATAAAAAAATCACTATAATACTTTAAATTCGCATCACTAATTGATTAACACTTTGAACAGAATCACACAACTATTTAATATTAAGTATCCTATTATTCAGGCCGGCATGATCTGGTGCAGTGGCTGGAAACTGGCTTCTGCAGTAAGTAATGCGGGCGGACTCGGACTAATAGGAGCTGGTAGTATGTACCCTAATGTGCTGCGCGAGCATATCCGCAAATGCAAAGCTGCCACCGATAAACCATTTGGCGTTAATGTCCCTTTGTTATATCCGGATATCGAACAACACATGGCCATCATCATCGAAGAAGGGGTTAAAATAGTGTTCACTTCGGCGGGCAATCCTGCTACATGGACCAGGCATTTAAAAGACCATGGCATCACAGTAGTACATGTAATCGCCAATACCAAATTTGCTAAAAAATGTGCCGATTCAGGTGTAGATGCAATTGTTGCAGAAGGTTTTGAAGCAGGTGGGCATAATGGCAGAGAAGAAACAACTACTTTATGCCTTATCCCGGCAATCAGAGAAGTCTGCGATTTACCTGTAATAGCGGCTGGTGGAATAGGCAGTGGTCAGGCAATTGCTGCGGTAATGGCCTTAGGCGCTGATGCTGCCCAGATAGGCAGTTTATTTGCCGCTTCTGAAGAAAGCAGTGCGCATCCCAACTTCAAAGAAAAAATTACCAGCCTGAAAGATGGCGACACCGAACTATCATTGAAACAACTTACACCGGTGCGTCTCATCAAAAACGAATTTTATCAAACAGTAAAAATGGCTGAACAACGTTGTGCCAGTTCTGAAGAGCTTGTGCAGATTCTCGGTAGAGGTCGCGCCAAAAAAGGCATGTTCGAAGGCGATATGGTTGAAGGAGAACTTGAAATCGGTCAGGTTGCCAGCACCATCCATGCTATTCGTCCGGCTGCCGAAATTGTTGAACAACTGGTAAAAGACTATAATGCTACGATTCCACTGCTAAAACCATTTTAACTTGGAAGAATTTCAAATACACACCCTCGATAACGGTTTAAGAATCGTTTATAAACAAGCCCCTTCAACAGCGGTTACTCATATTGGTTACACCATTGATGCAGGATCCAGAGATGATGCTGTTTTGCCTGGTACTGCTCACTGTTTTGAACACATGCTATTCAAGGGCACCAGAAAACGCAACGCCTATAACATCATCAACCGACTCGAAATTGTAGGTGGTGAAATGAATGCGTTTACAACCAAAGAAATAACAGTTCTGTATGCCAGCATTATCAATGATTATGCAGAGAGAGCGCTGGAACTTTTATCAGACCTGACATTTAACTCTACCTTTCCTCAGAAAGAACTCGACAAAGAGAAGAAGGTAATTGCCGAGGAAATTAATATGTACCTGGACACGCCAGAAGAGAATATTTTCGACGAGTTTCAGGAAATGGTTTTTGCCGGACATTCTTTAGCCCCTAATATTCTGGGCACTCCTAAAAGCCTGGAACAAATACAGGCAACCGATTTGTTGGATTTTCATGGCAGATACTACCATCCAAAAAACATTGTAATGAGCATTAGTTCTGCATTGCCTTTGAAAATGTTCATCAAATGGTCTGAAAAGCACATTCAAACCGGAAATAAATCATTCACAGAAATTAAAAGGCCGTCTTTTAAACTATACGCCCCGAAGTCGGAGACCAAAACTACAGACCATGTTCAATGTCACGCAATCCTCGGAAACATCTGCTATCCCCAGATGCATCCCAACAGATTGCCAATGTTATTGCTGAATAATATACTGGGCGGACCAGGGATGAACTCACGTTTAAACTTAAGTGTCAGAGAGAAATATGGATATACCTATAATGTAGAAAGTGGTTATACGGCATTTAAAGATACAGGTTTGTTTCATTGCTATCTGTCTACAGAAAAAAAGAACTTAAAGAAAGCCGTTGAACTCATCAAAAAAGAACTCAAAAAACTTCAGGAAATTCCGCTCACTAAGACTCAGTTGCAACATGCTAAAATGCAGTTTAACGGGCAGATAGCACTTTCAGAAGAGAACAGAATGAATATTATGCTGATGCTGGGAAAGAATATTGCACAGAATTATCCGGTTGAATCTCTGAGTGAAGTTATGCACAGAATTAACCAGATTACAGCAGAGCAACTTCAACAAATAGCCATTGAAATTTTTGATACAGATCAATTGAGTTATCTTGCGTACCTATCTGAATAGGACTTATGAAACTATTGCATAAGATCATCAGGCTGATCGCAACCGGAGAGAGTGAGACACTCGACTTCAAACAAACCATCTCAGACGCATCTAAAATTGCTAAGACAATCGTTTCATTTGCTAATAACAAAGGAGGTACATTGCTGATTGGGGTGAGGGATAATGGCAGCATTGCAGGTATCCGCTCTGAAGACGAGAAATATATGCTCGAATTAGCAGGTACTTTCTATTGCTCTCCTAAAATAGAGATCGAATTTGTGGAGCATGAAATTGACAAGAAAATTGTCATAGAAGCTCATATACCTGAAGGAAAAGAGAAACCTTATTACGCTAAAGCAGAAGACGGCAAATGGTGGGTGTACCACAGAGTGAAAGACGAAAGCCTTCAAGCCAGTCCCGTAATGTTTCAGGTCCTTAAAAAACAAAACCGTCATCAGGATGAATTAAGCTCTTATAGTTTTCTGGAGTCCGAAATATTAAACACATTAAACAGCGAAAAAGGCATTACTTTAACCGAATTGCTTAATTTGTTAAAAATAAAGAAAAACAGGTTCATTTATAGCCTGGCAAAGCTGATACATTTCGGTCTCGTAAAAGTGGAATACTTCCACAAAACAGAGATTTTTTCCTTAAAGGCATAAGAATTACACTTGAATTTAATTTTTATACCCCTGAAAATCATACCTCTAAAAAAAATAACAATCTTTTTACTTTAAGAATTGAAATTGAAGGATTCGTTTCGTATATTTGTGTATAACGTGTTGTTAATGAGTGAGTTTAATTACTTAATGAGTAAAAAAACTTAATTAACAACAGTTAAAAATCAACTAAAAGAAAGAATTATGATGTGCAAATTGTACAGATGTGTGATCCTCCTTCTACTACTTGGTCCGGTTAATTCCAGGGCCCAGTCGATAGATTTTATAGCTGGTGCTTCAAGCAGCCATTTCCTTGGCGACCTTGGGGGAAAGTTCTCTTTAGGCACCAACGACATCTCCGACTTAGACTTACCTTCTACAAGATACGCCATTACCGCTGGTGTACGTTTTAATTTAAACAGAACCTTTTCTATAAGAACCAATCTTTGGTATGCCAGAGTTGCTGGCGATGACAAATACACCAAGAACCGTGAAAGACATGGCCGTAACCTTAGCTTCTTCAGTAGCATATATGAAGCAGATGCTGTTCTCGAAATGAACATCTGGAGGAGTCAGGACCGTAAAAAGATTTTCTATGTATTTGGTGGTGTAGGGTATTTCCATTTTAACCCTAAAACCCGCATGAACGGACAGGTATACGAGCTAAGAGATTACGGTACCGAAGGTCAGTATGCAGTTGCTGGCAAGTCGCCATACTCTCTCAATTCAATGTGCTTTCCAATCGGATTTGGATATAAATTCAAACTCAGCAAAAGAGAATTCTTAACCGTAGAGGTTAATTCACGCAAATCTCAAACTGACTATATCGATGATGTTAGTACCCGTTATGTAGATGCCAATTTATTGACCGCCGCTAAAGGTCCGACCGCCGCTGCACTGGCCGACCGAAACATCTCTGACATACCTGGATTCAGCAGTCCTGGTTCCATTCGGGGCGACCCCAAAGACATGGATTCCTATTTCTTCTTCTCGTTCTCTTACAATATCACACTTGGTGTAGGAAAAGGTGGCTATAGCTTTGGCTCTGGCAAACGCCCAAGAGGTGGTATCAATGGTAAGAGAAAATGTTTTGAATTCTAGATTGAGCTATCGCTTATATTTTACCATCAACTGCCTTTCGACGAGCTCAGGAACCACGAGCCCAATTTTGTCCGTGGGCTGCCCTTCGACTAGCTCAGGAACCACGA
>JBJTNS010000040.1:0-12179 GCA_046074245.1 Chitinophagaceae bacterium
AAAAAAACGCGGCGTCTTCGACGCCGCGTTTTTTTTGGTTATTTTTATTTGGGCGGCGAAGCCGCCCAAATAAAAATATTCACACCAACTCAATCCCATCATCCGTCATGCGGATGAGCTTCTGACGGTATAATAGTCCCAGTGATTTTTTGAATAATTTTTTGCTCATGCCGAACTGCTCGTAGATGAGTTCGGGTGAACTGTTGTCTCCGACCGCCATTTTACCTTTGTTCATTCTCAATAAGGCCATTATCTTGTCGGCATTAGGCTCTATGGCTGCAAAACCTATCGGTTGTAAAGAAATGTCTAATTTGTTTTCTTCTCTTATTTTTCTGATATATCCTTTGTGAGACTCGCCACTTTCTATGTTCTTGAAAATATCGTCGTGGTAGATCAATCCTCTATGCCTGCCGTTCACTATGACATTAACACCCAAAGGCGTATTGTCGGCAATAATAATATCTACCTCATCCCCTTCTTTTAATTTAACATCTTCGTTGCTCAGAAACTTCTTGTATTTCTGTGTGCCTACCAATCGGCCGCTAACTTCATCAAAATACATATAGATGAGATAACGACCACCGATGCGCATGCGCCCATTCTGCTCGCTGAAAGGCACCAGTAAATCTTTCTCTAATCCCCAGTCCATAAAAGTACCGATTTTACTGTTGTCTACAACTTCCAAAAGTGCAAATCCATTCAGTTCAATATTTGGAGTGAGGGTGGTTGCAACAACGCGCTCATCAAAATCCTGGTACACAAACACACGGATTGAGTCGCCAATCTCATAGTGCTCTGGAATGTATTTATTTGGCAGCAATACCTCATTATCTTTATCGCCATCGCCCAGAAACAAGCCGGGAGGCGTTAAACGTAAAATCTCTAATGTGTGGTAGGTGCCTATCTGTAACATGTTGCAAAGATAGACTTAATAATCGAAAGCCTTGGTAGAACAGTTCATTCTTAAACCGACTGTAAAAAACAGATTATCGTTGCCAGTTAGTTTTCTGTAATTAAGTCGCAGGTCGGCAAATATATTGTGCTTAATCATATAGCTAAGAGTGAGATTAGCTGTCATCATTTCCTGAACTTTTCCTACATACATAGTGACGTTATTATCAGAAAACCGGGTAGTGTAGGGACGTAAAATATTTGAACCATAATTGCGCCCGTTTAAGGCACTGTCGACACCGCGTTTGGCATAAGTGAGGGTAGCATCTACAAATAAGCGCGATTTTAAACGGTATTTCACATTGCCTATTAACTCCGAAAAATTGGCTCCCAAAGGATGAGCCAATGCCTGATTAAAATGTGAGAAACTCTGGGTAGAGCGCATGTGGCTGTAGGTAAATGGTCGCGCGCGATTAAACTCCACCATCACATCCAGGTGCTTCACTTTTAACAGATCAAGCGCCCTCGCACCCAGTTGCCAGGCGTACTTATTTCCCCACCAGTCGGGTTGAGTTTTCAAAAACTTAAGATTAAACTCATCGAGCACTAACTGACCATAAATCTGGTATCTTAAACGATAGGTATACGACAGATCGAGCGCCAACAGGCTATTGTCTCTGCTACCCAGATTAGACTCGACAGCCCGGTAAAATATGACTGGATTCAGATAGTTCAGATCAAACTGGTTCATCTGGGTACTGTCCATACGATCAAACAACACCATCTCATTCAATCCAATAACGAAATGCGGGAACACATTGTAACTCAAACGGTGAAATGCCCCGTATTTCTTGCCATATAACACATTGCTGAGAATGGGACCATTGTCTGAGAACTGTGTAAACAAATTCTGATAATGGAAACGACCCACATCGGTATTAATTTTCAAGAACAGATACTGCGGTGCAAAGTCGCTTAATATGAGTGAGCGGTAGCCATTGCCGATTTTATGTTTATCGTGTCCGAACTGAAACTTGACATAGTTCTTTACAGCATTAAATGTGATGTATCCACGTACCTGAAAATAATCCACTGCTCCCTGTTTTTTAAATGGTTTGTAGTACAACTCATTGGGCACAAAGTTGAGCGAATCTCTCAGATAGTGGTATGGATATGGCAGCATGGCCTGGTTTTCGGTAAATAGGCTGTAGAATCCTATGCCTCTTGTAAGCCCCCCAATATTACCTTTTATCTCAGCACCTCTTTTATTCTGGTACAGCATTACACTATCATCCTTACCACTTTCAAAATGAAAGACCGGATTGATGATAAAAGCATAGTGGTCTTTCTTTTCGATTGAGAAAAAATTGTACTGATCTTTATAAAAATGTTTCAGCAATGGCTTTTTGAAAGGAGCACTAGAATTACCAGAGCAAACTTGTACTTCATCCAATAGCATACTCGTATCGGGTTGAAAGTACAATCTTTGAGTAAACATATTGAGGGCCGGATCAAAAGATGTATACCTGAAATACCCAAGATATTGCTGTCTGTAGGCATCATAAGCTTGCCAGTTATCCGTTGGGTAATAGACATTCTGAGCTTTAAGAACCGCTGTTACAAACAGAAATAAGAACAAGATAATACTTCTCATAATTAACAACAAATGTAAGGAAAAATACATGACTGGGGTCAGACCAGCCTTAAGTAAGTTTGTTTTATCTTTGAATCATGGAAGAATCAACAGCCATAGAACAATATGCTATTGAGCAGACTGGAGCGCTGTTTGACAACAGCAGTTTACCTGTATCAGTTGCAGAGTTAAAGCGCTGGCTCGGCGAACAGGTGATGTATTTACTGAACCACGATTTCAACCGGCTCGTCAATTTATTGTACCGGATTGACGTGTACGAAAGCAAAGCGAAAACCTGTTTTGGCAAAGCCAATCATGAGATAGCAGATTGTCTGGCGGAGCTGATCTGGGAGCGTCAGATGGAAAAAGCGCGTCGCAAATATCAGCAGTAAAGAATAGCGACCTATCATTATTTCTCTATATTCGCTCTATGAAAAAGCGCGATTTCATAAAAACCATGGCACTGGGTGGTTTATCTCTACCATTGAGTGGTATCACACAAACTTTGTCTGACAAACCAAAAATGAACTTCACTTTCGACGGCAACTGGGACAGGATGCGCGAGGCCTATCAGCTAAGCAGCGAGTATATTAACCTCGAAAATGGGTATTACAATATCCTGCCGAAGGCAACACTAGAGCACCAGATAGAGCAACTGAAACAGCTCAACCTGGAAGGTTCACATTTTATGCGAACTAAAATGCAGGAAACACGTGAGAGAACCAGAAAGACTCTGGCTGATTTCCTGCAGGTGCCGGAAGAAGAACTCATCATCACCCGCAATACTACCGAATCTATGGACACCATTATCAGTGGATATCCGTGGCAAAAAGAAGATAATGCCATCATGGCCCGTCAGGAATATGGTTCTATGCTGGATATGTTTAAACAAATGAATCGCCGCTTTGGAGTGATTTATAACTTAATCGACCTGCCACTGCATCCTGAGTCAGACGAGACCATTGTCGCCATGTATGAGAAAGCGATAACGCCTAAGACTAAAATGATTTTAGTGAGCCATATGATCAATATTACCGGGCAGATATTACCGATTCGAAAGATTTGTGATATGGCCCACAAGTATGGCGTGAAAGTATTGGTAGACGGCGCCCACGCTGTTGGGCATTTTGAATTTAAAATCACTGAACTGAACTGCGATTACTACGGTGCTAGTTTGCATAAATGGTTAAGTGTGCCTTTAGGGGCCGGAATTTTATATGTTAAAAAAGAAAACATCCGGGAGATATGGCCATTGTTTGGCGAAGCTGCTTATAGCGATGATGATATCCGAAAGCTGAACCATACCGGTACAATGCCTTTGCATATCGAGAACAGTATACCTTTTGCAATCGATTTTTATCATGCCATTGGAGGCGCCAGAAAAGAAGCTCGATTGAGAGAGCTGCAATTGTACTGGACCAGCAAAGCCAGGCAAATATCAGGTGTTCAGATTAACACGCCGGCAAAATCACATCGCAGTTGCGCCATTGCCAATGTATGGAAATCAGGCTACAGTCCGGCAAAAATGGCGGAGACCTTAATGAAGGACTACAGGATATGGACCGTTGCCATAGACGCAGCAGGTGTAAGAGGTTGCAGAATAACTCCTAATGTATACACCAGTTTTTCGGAACTGGACCAGTTGGTAGAAGCTTTAAAAAAGATGTAAATTAAAATAAGCCGTTCAGCTCAGCTTCGATTTTATTGATGACAAAATTGGCATCGTTAGAATCGTTTTCAAAATCGAGTTCATCGATATTTAAGATTACCAGTTTACCCAGTTTGTAGGTAGAGATCCACGCTTCGTAACGCTCGTTAAGACGTTTTAAGTAATCTAAACGGATAGAATCTTCGTAATCGCGACCACGTTGCTGGATTTGTTTTACCAGAGTAGGAATAGTGCCTCTGAGGTAGATCAACAAATCTGGCGGTTGAATCATGGTATTTAAAGAACTGAAAAGAGCGCTATAGTTTTCGTAATCGCGCGTACTCATCAGACCCATCGCATGCAGGTTGGGAGCAAAGATATTAGCGTCTTCGTAAATGGTTCTGTCCTGAATAGTAGGACGGTCGTTTTCACGGATTTTTTTGATGTTGTTGTATCTGACATTGAGGAAATACACCTGAAGGTTGAAACTCCAGCGTTGCATATCTTCGTAGAAATCACTGATGTAGGGATTATCATCATTGTCTTCTAACTGAATATCCCAGCCATAATGCTTAGCCAGCATATTAGCCAATGTAGTCTTACCGCTGCCAATATTGCCTGCAACGGCAATGTGCATCACTTTATTTTTAGCCTTGCTCATCGGGTGCAAACATATTGAAATAATTCTAAAACGCCATTGAAATCGTCAAAATTGTGGAAATCTTCATTGGTATATACCACTTACAACACAAGAACTCAGAGCATAAGCCACAACTTTTTTAGTTGAAATAAATAACGAATTCGTTTATCCCGTTAAAAAATGTAATTTTGTCGACCGTGATTTCGCGCAAATCCATAGACGATGTAATCAATGCCACCGCCATAGATGAGGTGGTTGGCGATTATATTGCTCTGAAAAAGCGTGGGTCTAACCTCCTGGGGCGCTGTCCTTTCCACGACGAAAAAACTCCGAGCTTTACTGTCTCCCCCGCCAAAGGCATATACAAATGTTTCGGTTGCGGCAAGGCAGGTAATGCCGTTAGTTTTTTGATGGAACACGACAATCTGAGTTTCTCGGATGCCATTCGCAAACTTGCTGCTAAATACCGTATCACCCTTGAAGAGGATAATATTGTTAATCGCGAAGAATACAACGAATCGCAAAAGAAAAGAGAGAATCTGTTAATTGCGCTCGACTTCGCATCGAAGTTCTTTATAGAACAAATGCAGACCGATGAGGGTAAAATTGCGGGGGATTCCTATTTTAGAGAGCGTGGCTTTACGCGACAAACGATTGAAGAGTTTCAACTGGGGTATTCGCCTCAATCATGGACTGCTCTGGCTGATGCTGCAAAGAAAAACCAATATAATCTGGAGCACTTCGAAGCCGCCGGTTTAATTAAAAAACGTGAAGATGGTACTTATTTCGATTTGTTCAGGCACAGGGTCATCTTCCCTATCCACGACCTTACCGGAAAAGTTATAGCCTTCGGCGGCAGGCAGCTGGTGAAAGACGACAAATCACCAAAATATCTCAACTCTCCGGAGACGGATGTCTACCACAAAAGCAATGTGCTGTACGGCATCTATCAGTCGAAGAAACACATTAAGAACCTCAACAATTGCTTTCTTGTAGAAGGTTATACCGATGTTACCACCCTGCATCAGGCAGAAGTAAAGAATGTGGTAGCCTCTTCGGGCACTTCATTAACTGAAGGACAAATCAAACTTATTAAACGTTTTACTGACAATGTTACTGTCTTGTATGATGGCGATTCTGCAGGTATTAAAGCTTCTTTAGGGGGATAGATTTATTACTCGAACAGGGGCTGAATGTGAGGACGGTAAGTTTTCCCGAAGGAGAAGATCCTGATAGCTATTGTAAGCACCTTGGTTCTGTAGAGTTTCAGAACTATCTGAAAACTCAGGAAAAAGACTTTATCATCTTTAAAGCAGAACTGCTGATGCAGGGTGTTGGCAACGACCCTATCAGAAAAACTGAAGTGGTTAAAAATCTGCTGACCAGTATTTCATTGATACCAGATGCTCTGAAACGTTCTGCCTATGCCCGCGAATGCAGCAGATTGATGGATACAGACGAAAAACTCTTACTCGTTGAAATCAACAAGCTTCGCAAAAATAAATCGGGGATCGATTCTCAGGTTATCTCACAGGAGATTCAGGAGATATTGCATACTAAAACAGATTTACCTGCTGAAGAGGTGTATTCTGGTGGCGACGAGCAGGAGTTGAATCTGGTGCGTTTACTTATCCAGAGCGGACATAAGAAATTTATGGAAGATGCCACGGTTGCTGATTTTGTATTTAAAGAACTAAGAGCCGACGAGGCTCTAAAAATTGTCAACCCGGTATTCCAGCGTGTTATTGACGAGCTGACAGAAATGATAGAACAGAATCTGAACTTCGACGAGACTTATTTCATCAATCACACAGATTCTGAAATCAGAACACTAGCCGCCAGCTTCCTGACAGAAAAACATGAATTAAGTCCGACCTGGTTTGATAACGGCATCATGATAAAAACGATACGGGAAAACTATGTCCACGACTTGCAATCGTTGTTTTTATTTCTAAAGAAAAACAAAATAGAGCAATTAATAAAAAGCAACCTGGAAGAATTTGCTAAAGCAGAAACCGACGAAGACAAAGATTTCTGCATGCACTATCACATTCAGTTGATAGGAGTAAGAAACATCATCAGCGAAATGCTGGGCACTACCATTAATTAAACAGTATAGCCTTCGGCCAGATAAGGCTTCAGAAGACGATTAACATAATCGACGTAACTGGCTTTAACCGCAGCACCAGGTTTCAGGGAAACATCATGCTGTATAAAGAACATGGTGCGCATTGCTCCACTGAGTTCCATAATATAATCCAGGTCTTTATCGTCCAGGTCGGCTCTTAAAATATCCTGAGCCTGAAGAAAGCGAAGGACACCAATCAGGGCCTCCTTGCGGGTGCGGTTAGACTGATCGATACGCTTTGCCAGTTCAGGAAAAGTACGTCTGATTTCGGTAAGATCTTTAAAAAGAAAAATATACTTGACACTTAGTTCAAATGTCAACTCAGGTGCCTTTAAAATCGCGCTAAACACATCCTTTTGCTCTGTCATTTGTTCTGAAATCTCGTTGAGTTCAACCAGCATATCATCGTACAACTGAGATACTAGAGCTTCTTTATTCGGGAAATGATATGTAACATTTCCATAACTCTTCTTAATTGCAGCAGCGATATCTCGCAAAGTAACATTCTGCACCCCCAGACGGTTGAATAATTTGAGTCCGCGGTGCTTTATCTGATCTTTCGTTCTCACAAGGCAAAAATAAATATTTTAGTCCATTTGACCTAATAAATATTTATACTACATTTGCAGTTCTAATTCATTTACTATGAGTCTGTACAAAACCAAAGAAGCCCAAAGCACCATGATGCGTTTATACGACGAGAAGCTGGCTGCCTGTAACATCGAATATGAATCGGTTTATGTAGATACCCCGGCAGGCAAGACGCATGTTATCGTAAGTGGCGAAAAACATCTACCACCATTGGTAGTATTTCATGGCATCAATGCTGGAGCACCTCTGGCACTTGAAGCGATAAGGCATTTGAATCAGTCGTACAGAATATATGGCATAGATACAGTGGGACAGGCAACACGTTCAGCAGAAACGCGATTACCAATGAAAGGTGATGCTTATGGCAGATGGATTTCTGCGACACTGGATGGATTGGGATTAGAAAAGGTAAATGTTATAGCTATTTCTTATGGCGCATTTTTATTGCAAAAAATGATGCAATTTGAGGCTGACAGATTGCTAAAATCCATATTTGTTGTTCCATCCGGCTTTGTATCAGGTAATTTCTGGCGATCAATGAAAGAACTAAGCTTTCCTCTGATGAAATTCTTAAGGAGTAAAAAAGAAAGCGATTTAATAAAATTTATGGATGCCTTTTTTATGACCAAAGATGCCCATTCTGTAGAAATGCAGAAAACCCTTTTACTCGGATTTAAAATGGATTATCGCCGACCAATTCTGGTTAAAACCGACGATGTTGCCAGAGTTAAGTCACCAGTTTATGTGATGGTCGCCGACGATGATATCTTCTTTCCGGGAGATAAAACACTCAAAAGATGCAGCGAAATTTTCCCGACCCTGAGAGACACTTATATCCTTCAGCAATCTAAGCATATCCCTGAGCAGTCGAGGTACGGCGAAATTGAACTTAAAGTAGCCGAATGGCTCAGCAATTAGGGCAAAAGAATAGGCGTTTTAAGTAAAATATACTATTTTTCACAAATGTTTTAACGATTTTGGTGAAAAGTAATTTTATTTTATTCCCCTAATAAACAACTTATTAACCAGAGTCGACTGTGATTTTAGTCCGATTTCTTTGATTCTATACACCATCATGCCCTATTTTCGCATGACAGAAGCGAAGAAGAAAACACACTATTTCATTACTACCGTGAAATATTTGAAACTAAAAAACACACAAATATGCAACCTAATGTTGATCATCTCTGGTCGGGAAAAACGCCTGTATCCGGGAAAATTCACACTCTATTCGAATTAAGCGCCAAGAGGTATCCCAATCACACAGCTTTAGTCTTCCAGAATGAGTCACTTACTTTCAAAGAACTGAATGATAAGGCAGACACACTTTGCCATGCTATTCTCAACTGGGCATACTACGACGATGTAATAGGTATCAGCACAACACCCGGACCAGAAATGGTTGTTGGTGTACTCGCTATTCTTAAATCAGGTAAAGCCTTTTTACCAATAGATTTAAAAGCCAGCAGACAGAAAAATCTTCAAATTATTGCAGATGC
This sequence comes from Chitinophagaceae bacterium, assembly GCA_046074245.1. Taxonomy (GTDB): domain Bacteria; phylum Bacteroidota; class Bacteroidia; order NS11-12g; family UBA955; genus JABMMZ01. Next base: position 9,031 of record JBJTNS010000040.1, read on the forward strand.
TAATTTAAACTTCTGTCTGGCAAAGACCTCTGAGTATATCAGGTTCTCTGAAATGGACTTAAAAGTAATTGAATCTGACACTGAACGCCGGTATCCAATTATACACCAGAAGAGATTAGGCAATTTGGCCTATTTAATGTATACATCTGGCTCTACCTGTAGTTCTAAAGGTGTTAAAATAGAGCATTCCACCCTCGTTCATTATTTGATGAATGCGATTAGCTTATACTGCACAAACAACAATTCAGGCAGTTTTTTGCAACTCCCTTTAAGTTTCGATGCCTCGCTTACCTCTCTGTTTACGCCATTGTTATGCGGAAAAACACTGGTACTGGCAGAAACCAATGGTGCCTCGGCTTTTAACGACCCGAACTTTGTGAAGTACATGCCTTATGATTTCATTAAGATAACGCCACTTCAGTTTAACTGGCTGGAAAAGGCACTCAATGGCAGGGTACTTTCATTTGCCAGACATATCGTAGTTGGTGGTGAAAACTTACATGTCAGACATTTCAGCTTCCTGCTGAACAAAGGTCTGGACACTGACATCATCAACGAATATGGACCGACCGAGACAACAGTGGGGTGCATGACATATAGTTTACCACTAAATAAGCCCTTCGAAGACACCCCTTCAGGTGTTCCGATAGGCAAGGCAATGCCTGGCAATGAAATTCTGATATTAAACGAAAAGATGGAGGCAGTTGGTCCGGGAGAAATCGGTGAAATCTATATCGGTGGAAAGCAACTGAGTGCAGGCTATTTAATGCGCTCTGAACTTAACCGACAAGTCTTCATGCCACATCCTTATAAGCAGGGTGAAAAAGTTTTCAAAACCGGTGATTTCGCCACTATCAACAACGAAGGAACGGCTATCTACCTTGATCGTATAGAGAATCATCTTGAAACAGACGGTCAGCGCATAGATTTTAACACCATAGAATGGGCCATATCACATATTTCAGGCATAAAGCATTGCGAAGTTGTGACAAAAACCATTGATAACAACAAGCGACTTCTCGCTTATATCATGCCGGATGGAGAAGGGATAGACATAGAATCCTTACCACTTCAGCTTTCTCAAAAAATTCCGGCCGGCTGGATGCCACAGAAATTTATTGTTATCAGCGAATGGCCGCATACTCTTCATGGCAAACTCAATAAACATGCATTACCGATACCATTGTGTAACAGACATGTCAATGGTAAAAAGAGACTTGCAGAAACACCTTTACAAAAAGAACTTGCCAATGTTTGGTGTTCATTGTTAAACATTCCAATAACAGATATTGATACAGGTTTTTTCGAAATGGGGGGCAATCATTTGCTGGCAGATCAAATGATACAAACACTGGATAAGTTATATCAGTATAAAATCAATCTGGCCATGCTTTATAAATGCTCCAGCATATCATGCCTGGCTTCAGAAATAGAGAAACATCAGCAGTCAGTTTCCACTGCAAACAACATATTTCGTTTTACAGAGACGGGCTATAGCGCCTGAAAAGATTAATTAGTTCATTTTTCTAAAACCGTCTGGACTCACCCTTCAGGCGGTTTTTTCTTGGTTAATATTAAAATCAATTCTGGAATGTTTCCCCCTTAAATAGGTTTGTAAGATTTGTTGAATATCTCTGTTATGTGGGTATGAGTTTATTACATTTCTCAGGACATCATGACCAGGCATTTCGTCAAACTTTTCGACATAACCAAAACCCTTATATTGTCCGCGTTCTACACATACAACAGACTGCTCTTTGTCGTTCCTGCCTTTTCCAAGGATAAAAAAACTCTCCTGTTGAAAGCTATGTCTTTTGATGGCTTCTCTGGCTCTTAAATTATAATCATCTGCTGTTTCAGAACTGGTACAGGCACCCAGACATTTGTGCAGATGAAAGTTAAAACAGGGTCCGGGCATATTGTGCAAATCGCATTTTGACAAACATAACTGATAGCGTTCTACCATCATTTGCAAAAGTTCACGGGCCGAATGCACATTGTCGGCTGTACTCATTGGCTCATCCCCATCTTTGAGTTTGCGTACCGAAAAAGAAATGTAACCATGTGCATCGTACTGTGTAAATATGCCAAAAAACGGAACTGGTCGCGCTTTCTTCTGCATCACATTGTAAATTGGCTTTATCCTTTTTATTTCATCCGATTCCAGAAGTAAAGCAATCAACTCGTTACCGGTTTCCTGATAGCGAATATCAGCAATTTCAGCTTTCATACGAATTGCTTTAGGCGAATCTTTACCGGTAAAGGCGAAATGCTGTAGAAGCCGTTTTTTAATATCCAGAGCTTTTCCAACATAAATAACATAACCATGCTGGTTATAGAAATAATAGACTCCGGTGATATTATCAGGAATACTGTGCAGAACAGGTTCCGGCAAAAGAGGCGGTATTACTGTCTTGACCATCTCTGCCGCCAGCCAGTCGCTCTCGCCTATGCCTTGTCTTTCGACGATGCGACTCAGGAGAATGGCAGTAGCTTCGGCATCACCGAGCGCTCTGTGCCGGTCTTTGATACGAATGTCCAGCGACTCACATAAATTGCCCAGACTGTAGGAAGGCAAACCTTTAAAGGTTTTACGACTTAGTCGAACTGTGCAAAGGGTTTTACGCGAATAGACATACCCAAGATCACGGAAGGCATTCTTGATAAAGCCGTAATCAAATCTTACGTTATGGGCCACAAAAACGGCATCTTTTGTAAGTTCCACAATGTCTTTGGCTACTTCGTAAAACTTTGGGGCATTGCGCACCATATCATCAGTGATACCTGTGAGACGAGAAATTTCAAGTGGAATGCGGCATTCTGGATTGATTAAAGTTGAAAATTGTTTCACCACCTTTTCACCGTCGTGCAATAGAATTGCAATTTCTGTAATCCTGTCGTGCTCTGGTCGACCGCCGGTGGTTTCAATATCAATTACCGCAAACATTTAGCGGTGTAAAATTACGAAATTTAAGGATAAATTGGAAATGCGGTTGTGGTCGCCACCTACGGGACTAAGTGTTTCCGACATAGAATTTGGTTTGTCGTTCGACAGATCCGCCCGACCGAGGTCATTCGGACGAAGCTCAGGAACCACAGCTCCGACATTTACTTTGGTTCGCAGAACCTCCCATTACCGTGGTTCGCAG
>JBJTNS010000041.1:0-5792 GCA_046074245.1 Chitinophagaceae bacterium
AGTTCATCATAAAAATGATAGTTTAATGTAGCAATAGGGGCGTGTAAACCATCTTTTTCCTGAAACAACATAAATCCATTATCATAGTGCTTGGTCAGGTTCATTAGCAGAATAGATTTGTGGTACATATAATTGTTGTAATATTTGTGGTGGTTAACGATATCGATATATTTGTCGTACGCCTCGTAAAGTCGCTTTAATTCAAAATTGCGTGGTAGCAAAAGATGGGTAATGTTCCGGCAACCCAAACCGTAATAGGTGTAAATATCATCTGCGAGCGCCAGCAATTCTTCATCCGTCTCCTGTCCGTCAAGTACAGCAACAGAAGTGCGGTTTTTGCGGATGATGCGGGGAATACTGCTAAAATAGTGCTCGAAATAGCGTGCAGAATTATTGCTGCCGGTAGCAATCAGGAAATCGATGCCTTTTAAACTTTCGGTTATGGTAATTCTTTCAGCAAAAGCAGGCAATGCTTGTGTAAGTATCAGAATAGCATGTCCCATCAAAACCTCATCCTGAGAAGACAGTTTAACAAGGGCAGAGTGACCACTGCCAAGCACTGCTAATAAATCATGCAAACCCACAAAAGGAATATTGCCAGCCATGATAATTCCGGCTTTTTTTGATCCATCAAAAGGATTAATGTCTTTCAGCCATAGTTCTATTTTTTCGGTTTGTAAAGCTTCAGCCCAGCCATGAGCAGCCTTCTGTATGTTTTCTGGTGTAAACCAGTTGTTCTTAACATGAGCGGTTTCTATAACATGTTCGGGTAAGAACTTCATAGATCTTCCCAGTTCGGCAAATGCGCTTAGTATTTCGGATTTGGATATTGGATTCAAGGTAACAAAATTAAAGATATTTTCGTTAAACTAAAGAATGACAATTAGTGGGAAAAAAAATACACGGATAACAAAAAATAATTTTAGGTTTGTGGTGATGTTAAAAACAAGATTGATTGTATTGACTTTATTGGCTGCAGCTACTCAGTTAAGTGCGCAGAAGGGCTTAAGATTCGGACCAGCGGCCAGCTTTGTTTCGTCAAGAACTAATGTAACAGATTCTCTGCCTGATAATTTTAACTTCAGATTTAAATCTGGTTTCTCAGGCGGATTGAGCGTGCAATACGGTTTTACAGACAGGTTTGTACTAGGTACAGGCGTATTATATACAAGCAAAGGCTACAGAGTTTTTAATGATAGCAATAAGAATGGCAATTTGCTGAAACACAACTTCAATAATATTGAAATACCAGTTAACGCTATTTTTAAACTGCGCGTTGGAGCAAGTTCTAAAATGCGTGCCCTCATCGGAGGAACCTTTAATTACAATATAGATCAGTCTGGGAAAGTGTTAAAAAACAACAACGGCACTTTCGTTATCAGCGAGAAAACTATCAGCAAATCTTATCCAATGCTGAACCTGGGACTAGAAATAGCCAGTGAAAACAAAGGTGGGAATGTCATGGTTTTCGGTGTCTACTACAAACAAGCATTTGCTCAGCAAAGCGAATTGTCAGTCTATAACAGTAGCGACCTGACAAAGCCGCGTAATTTCTCCCTCGGGTACAGAGGTTCTTATATCGGAATAGGATTTTCCTACCTTTTCGATGTGAAAAATCTAAAAAAGTCGGAAGAATTCTTTTATTAATTGTCAAGTAGGCGACTCGGATTTAAGCCTGTAACTTAGTTGCAGCTTCTGTGTTTATACAAATCATTTACTTTGGTTTCGTGAAAAATCACTTGATAATCAGATGATTAACTAAATGTGTGAAGGAAAATAGATGGTTTTTTTGCTTTCTGGCATCGGCAAGTCTGAACATTAAATTGATTTAAACTTTACAATTTTGTGTTTTTATTATACATTCAACTTAGTTACATTTGCATAAAAAATGAGAAGTAACTCATTTGCATTAAAATAATGAAAGATAAGTATATAGATTTAATTGACCAGACTTTTGATTTTCCGGTTGACGAGTTTAACCTGAACGATCGTAACGAATTAACCTTTCACAGTATTCCTTTGATGGATATTGTTGAGCAGTATGGTACACCTCTTAAGTTCACTTATCTGCCTAAAATTTCCGAAAATATTAAGAAAGCCCGTACCTGGTTCAATGTTGCGATGGCTAAAGTAGACTACAAAGCGAAATACCATTACTGCTATTGTACCAAGAGTTCTCACTTCAGTCACGTGCTTGAAGAGGTGCTTAAGAATGAAGTACATCTTGAAACTTCATCTGGGTTCGATATTAATTTAATCCTGTCTTTGTTTGAGCAAGGGCTGATTACAAAAGATAAGTATATCGTTTGCAATGGTTTTAAGTTGCAGCCGTACATAGACAATATCGCAATGATTATTAATATGGGATTCCACAATGTGATTCCTGTAATTGACAATCTGAGAGAGATAGATTTGCTCTCTGCTGCTGTTGAAGGTGAATTTAATGTAGGTCTGAGAATTGCTGCTGAGGAAGAGCCTAAGTTTCCTTTCTACACATCTCGTCTGGGTATTGGATACAAAGATATTGTGCCAATTTACAATGAGAGAATTGCAGGAAATAAAAAGATGAACCTCAAAATGCTGCACTTTTTTATCAATACCGGTATCGAAGATGACGCATACTATTGGAATGAACTTCATAAGTGTTTGAGTGTATACTGCGAACTGAAAAAAATCTGCCCGACACTGGATAGCTTAAACATCGGTGGAGGATTCCCGATAAAAAACTCACTGAAGTTTGATTTCGACTACGAATATATGGCATCAGAAATTGTAGCCCAGGTGAAACAGGTTTGTGAAAGTCACCAGGTTCCTGAACCCGATATCTTCACTGAGTTCGGTTCATTTACAGTAGGCGAAAGTGGTGGTGCAATATTTAAAATTGAACATCAGAAAGTTCAAAACGATCGCGAAAAATGGAATATGATAGACAGTAGTTTTATGACAACCTTACCTGATTCTTGGGCCATCAATAAAAAATTCATCATGTTCCCGCTCAACAACTGGGAGAAAACTTATGAAAGAGTTTTGTTAGGTGGAATCACCTGCGACAGCGATGATTATTACAACAGCGAGCAACATGCCAATGCCATCTACTTACCGGTATATGATCCTGCTGATCCACTGTATATTGGGTATTTCCATACAGGAGCCTATCAGGAAAGCATAGGTGGTTACGGAGGCATTCAGCACTGTCTGACACCTGCGCCAAAGCATATTATTATCTCTGTCGATGAGAACGGCGACTATAATACTAAGTTGTTCTCGAAAGAACAGACCTATAAGAGTATGTTGAAGACCCTGGGGTATTAGGCCTGACCGGTCATGCCCCCGAAATTCATCGGGAAACCAGGATTGCCATTTCCACTGTCGATATCAACTTCTCCAAAGTTGTTTTCAAACTTATTCATGTTGTCACCAAGGGCAAACAATAAGCGTTTGGCATGCTGAGGTGTCATGATGATGCGACTTTTTACCTTGCCTTTAGGAATGCCAGGAAGAATGCGCACAAAGTCGATGATAAATTCGGCCTGACTGTGTGTAATGATCGCTAAATTGCTATAGGTACCTTCAGCTACTTCTTCAGATAATTCTATGTCTATAGGTTGTTCGATGATTTCGTTTTTGTTACTCATGATCTTTATTGCCTCAAATATAAACGGATTTATTTGAATATTGCCATTTATTCTCTGTAATTTTGCCCCATTAATACCATCTAGTTTATGAAACATTTTTTAATGATCGCACTTTTTTTAACCGCTGTCTCCTGTAACAATACACCGGCTGCGGGTACATTCGGAGAGAAGTTTGAAAATGCAGGAGCACAGGATTTTAAAACAGCTCTTACCTCATACAATTCAGGTAAAGATACTACTTATGTAATTCAGGGTACTATCGATAACGTTTGTTCTCACTCTGGATGCTGGATCAGTTTTAAAAACGATTCAAATGATTTCTACGTTAATACCAACGAAAAGTTTACCATGCCTAAAGACAGTAAAGGTAAAAAAGCTACAGCAAAAGGTAAATTTATTAAAGACGAAGAAGGCACTGTTAGCTTCGAGCCTAGCGGTGTGATTATCGAGTAATTTTCTCAGATTTTTTTAGTGTAAAACCGAAGGTGGTGCCTTTGCCCACTGTGCTGCGCACATTAATCGTTTGCTGATGCGCTTCTATAATGTGTTTAACAATTGATAAGCCCAGGCCTGTTCCTCCGCTGTTACGAGAACGACTCTTGTCGGTTCTATAAAATCTCTCAAACAGACGTGGCAAATGCTCTGCTTCTATGCCATCTCCATCATCAGATACTTCTATCAGATAATGGTCGTCCATGTCATAAAATCCAACACTGGTAGTGCCATTTTCGTTGCCATAAGCAATAGAATTGCCAATCAGATTGTTTAATACCTGTCTGATTCTGTCTTTATCTGCCAGTACCCAGAAAGGCTCATCGCAGCCTTCTTTAATTTTCAGCCGGATATTTTTGTTACTGGCAGGTTTACTATATGATTCAAATACTTCTTTACTTAACTCGCAAACATCGAAATCGCGCATATTCAGTCGCAGTGAGCCGCTTTCCATTTTACTGATATCAAGTAAATCATTTACCAGAATGTTTAAACGCTCGGCGCTGCTGGCAGCTTTTCTCAGGAATTTTTCTTTTACATCGTCGTCGTTCATGGCGCCATCCAGTAAAGTTTCTATGTAACCCTGAATATTGAAAATCGGTGTTTTTAATTCGTGTGAGACATTGCCTAAAAAATCCTTTCTGAACTCCTCGGCTGCTTTCAGTTGTGAAATTTCTCTTTTCTGATCATTGGCCCATTCAAGTACCTCTTCATTCACTCGTTTAATCGGGTCGAGGTTGTAGTTGTCGATGTAATTTGGACTTTTTATCGAGCTGGTTTTGAAGTGGTGAATGGTTTTATAAATCAGTTTGATCTTTCTGTAAATGAATAATTCAAGACCAAATAGAATGACAATAAAAGTGAGAGTACCAAATGTAAATAAGGCGATAAGGAAGGCCAGGAGAGGGATTTTGAAGTAAAGAAGTACACTCGAGAATATGACTGAAAGGACCAGAGTGGTCAGCAGACTGATTTTTTCGGGTGTAGGGTTTCTAATCACACTTCAAATTTATAGCCTACGCCTTTAATTGTCTGAATAAAATTATCGTCTAATTTTTCTCTGATTTTGCGTATGTGTACATCGATGGTCCTGTCTACCACCAGCACATCGTCTCCCCATATAGATTCGAGGATCTGTTCTCTTGTAAAAACCTTGCCGGGTTTGCTGGCAAGCAGCGACAGTAGTTCAAACTCTTTTTTAGGGAATTGCATTACTTTACCCATATAGGTCACCGAAAAACTCTCCCTGTCAATTTTAAGATCAGGGAACTCCATTTTCTCATTCGAGTTTTGCTCGGCTGTATTGCGTCTTAAAATTGCTTTAAGTCTCGATATTAAGACACGGGGTTTTATGGGTTTGATGATGTAATCGTCTGCTCCGGCTTCAAATCCTGCCAGTTCGCTGAATTCTTCGCCTCTGGCGGTAAGAAAGATCAAAGGAATGTGCTTGAGTTGAGGAATAGCTTTAATTTGTCTGCAAGATTCTATACCATCCATTTCAGGCATCATCACATCCATGAGTATGATATCAGGTTTGATTTTCGAAGCAATGTTGATGGCTTCTTTTCCATTCATTGCAGCTACCACCGTAAAATTTTCTTTTTTCAGATTGTAACTGAGCAACTCTATAATGTCAATCTCGTCATCAACTATCAGTATTTTATA
>JBJTNS010000042.1:0-2972 GCA_046074245.1 Chitinophagaceae bacterium
CAATTTACCTTTGCCCATGCTTGGATCGGTTTTAATACCGATTTTATGACAGGTATCTCTCAATTGATTTTCGTCCATCTCAGACACATCAATACCTGTATACTCTTTAATGGCATCAAACATGGTAATTCTTCTGAAAGGCTTTTCAAAACTGATTTGATTCTCGCCTACAGTTACCAATGTAGAACCATTCACATCCATGGCCACATTCTCTAACATGGTTTCGGTATAATCCATCATCCAGTTGTAATCTTTGTAAGCTACATAGATTTCTAAACCGGTAAATTCAGGGTTATGGGTTCTGTCTATGCCCTCGTTTCTGAAGTTTTTAGCAAACTCATAAACACCATCAAAACCTCCTACTATTAATCTTTTCAGATATAATTCGTTGGCAATTCTTAGATACAATGGCATGTCTAATGCATTGTGATGTGTCATAAACGGACGAGCTGCTGCACCACCATGTATAGCTTGTAAAATCGGCGTTTCAACTTCTATGTAACCACTTTGGTTAAACGTGTTTCTCAACGATTGAACAACTTTGGTTCTCTTGATAAATGTTTCTTTGACATGTGTGTTAACAATCAAATCGACATAACGCATTCTGTAACGCAATTCAGGATCGCTGAAAGCATCAAATAGAACACCATCTTTTTCTTTTACAATTGGTAGTGGGTTAAGCGATTTAGAAAGCAGGTTCAATTGCTTTACTCTAAGTGTAGTTTCACCTGTTTTAGTCACAAACACTTCGCCTTTAACGCCAATGATATCACCAATATCCAGATGATGCAATACCAGTTCGTCAAACAAAGCTTTGTTATCATCCGGGCAGATATTATCGCGACCAACATACAGCTGTATGCGACCCACATGGTCTTGAATCTTCATGAAACAAACCTTACCCTTTGGCTGCAAACTCATAATTCTACCGGCTATAGATACTTCCTGGAAGTTGTTCTTCTCAGCATCAAATTGTGATAAAATCTCTTCTGAAGTGGCATTCACTTCCCACATCTCTGCCGGATACGGATTGATGCCCATGGCTTTAATCTGTTCCAGCTTATGTCTGCGCTGTAATTGTAATTCGTTTAATTCTGACATGAAAATTTTGAAATTTTGAGTTTGCAAAAATACTTGGTATTCCGCACTTTTTAATGTTTATGGGCAACTAAAATACTAAATTATGTATCTTTGTGTTAAATTGTTGTTGTAGATAAAGCTTGAAGCCTATTTCATTATATCGAATACCATTCTTAATCAAATGTCTCACAGGCTTTTTACTGGCACTGCCATCGCTGCTATCTGCACAAAACCACTTTTTAGAAAATGGCGGTCGCTTGCCTGAGTTTATCAAATTCACCAAACAGTCTTACAGCAATACCTCGTATTACACTAAAAATGGCTATACTTTACTGATAAAAGATCAGAAAGCTCTGGACAATGCCTGGCACCATTTTCATAAATACAAGACCTTAAAAACCGATTTCACCATCAAATACCACCGTATAGATGTCGAATATGTCAACAGTTTGCTTTGCGATATACAAGCAGAGATGGCATCTGTTACAAAGTATAACTTCTTTCTTGGCGATAATCCTTCTAACTGGGCAAGTGGTTTGCGCGACTATTATCAGATAACCTATAAAAATCTGTACCATGGCATCGACTGGCAAGTAGTTTCCGGACCGAATTCAGTGAAGCACAACTACATCGTTCAAGCTGGCTTTTCGGCTGATGCCATAAAAATTCGATACAAGCACCAAAGTGGTATTTCACTTGAAAACGGCCAATTGAAGATTCAATCAAGTATTGGTACTATTCAGGAACAACGACCATTTGCATTTCAAATCATTAAGGGAGACACTGTTAAAGTAGAATGTCAGTTTCAGCTGAAAGGCAATGGAGACAACGCTATTGTTAGTTTCAAACTAGGCAGGTACGATATTACCCAAGCCCTGATTATTGATCCTATACTGGTATTCTCAACCTACAGTGGCAGCAAAGGCGATAATTTCGGATTTACTTCTACCTACGATTCACGTTCGCATTTGTATGCCGGTGGTATTGTAGATGGTAGCACTGGTACTAATGGCGGACCATTTCCTGTAACCCCCGGCGCCTTTCAGATAACCTATGCCGGAGGTATTGGACAATCGCCTGCTAATCTGCCCTGTGATATAGGCATCAATAAATATGACAGCGCTGGTACTGTGTTGTTGTATAGCACTTATCTGGGTGGTAGTCGCGATGAATATCCGCACTCTCTGGTAGTAGACAACAACGATAATTTACTGGTGATGGGTACCTGCTACTCGCCAGATTTTCCAATGGATACAGCTGGTTACGATCTAAGTTTCAATGGCAAAACTGATATTTTTATTGTTAAATTAAAAGCTGATGGAAGCGAGCTACTTGCTTCTACTTTCTTTGGAGGTACTGAATTCGATGGCTTGAATACCCGATCTTTGAGATACAACTATGCCGATGATTTCAGGGGTGATATTATAGTTGACAAATCCAACAATGTGTACGTTGCGTCAACCACCTATAGTATCAACATACCTCTTAAACACGAATTTCAGAGCAGCAGAGCCTCCTTTCAGGACGGCTGTGTCTTCAGTTTAAATGCCGATCTTGACACACTTAGATTCAGTACTTATATGGGCGGCAATGCTGATGATGCCATGTATTCGATACGGCTTTACGACACCTTTGTGTATGTAGGTGGCGGCACCGCCAGTAATGCCATGGCTTTTGCTGTTAATGGGCATAAAAATGCCTATTCTGGCGGAGCAGCAGATGGCTTTATTGCCAAACTTAGTCGGAAAGGTAAATTGATTTCAAGCTCCTATTTTGGCACTAACCAATACGACCAAATACATTTTCTAGACATTGATGCCAATGGACAGGTGTATGCCGCCGGACAAACAGAAGGTAATATCAACAGAACAGCAGGCACTTATGGTAAAGAC
>JBJTNS010000043.1:0-3384 GCA_046074245.1 Chitinophagaceae bacterium
CAGTGAAGGACTGGCGCGCAATATTATTGCTGCAAAAGTCAATGGCCAGGTCGTTGAAACCAGCAGACCTATCACGACGGATGCCAACCTGACGCTCCTGAAATGGGATGACAAAGAAGGAAAAAACACTTTCTGGCACTCTTCTGCTCACCTTCTGGCTGAGGCTTTGGAAGCTATGTATCCTGGTGTAAAATTTGGCATCGGACCGGCCATCGACTCAGGCTTCTATTACGACATCGATCTGGGTGATCACAAATTCACCAGCGATGATTTCGCCAAACTGGAGGCTAAAATGCTGGAACTGGCAAAGAAAGAAAGTACTTTTAACAGAAAAGAAGTTTCTAAAGCTGATGCTATTCAGTATTTCACTGAAAAAGGCGATCAGTATAAAATTGAATTGTTGCAGGACTTAAACGATGGAGAAATCACCTTCTACGAGCAGGGTAATTTCACCGACCTTTGTCGCGGTCCGCATCTCCCTAATACTGGCTTTATTAAAGCCGTTAAAATCCTTAATCTGGCGGGTGCCTACTGGAGAGGTGATGAGAAAAACAAACAACTTACCAGAATCTACGGCATCACCTTCCCTAAAAAATCAGAACTGGATGCGCATATGCAAATGCTTGAAGAAGCAAAGAAGCGCGACCATAGATTACTGGGTAAGGAACTGGAGATTTTTGCTTTCGACGATGACGTCGGACCAGGTTTACCACTTTGGTTACCAAAAGGTGCTGCTATTATTGAACTTCTGGAAGGTTTTGCTAAAAAGACCGAAAAAGAAGCTGGATATCAGCGCGTAAAATCACCGCATATTGCCAAGGAAAGCATGTACATCAAAAGCGGACACTTACCTTATTATAAGGAAAGTATGTTCCCTCCGATGGAACTGGATGGTATTAACTACTATCTGAAAGCCATGAACTGCCCGCATCACCATAAGATTTTTGCAGCTACGCCTAAATCTTACCGCGACTTGCCAGTTCGGTACGCTGAATACGGTACATGTTACAGATATGAGCAAACCGGCGAATTATTTGGTTTGATGCGTGTTCGTTCTCTTCAGATGAACGATGCCCATATTTATTGCACCAAAGCTCAGTTTGAAGACGAGTTTAAAGCCGTTAACGAACTGTACCTGAAATATTTCAAAGTATTTGGCATCGACAAATATGTGATGCGTTTCAGCAAACACGACCCTAAAAAACTCGGACAGAAATACATCAATGCTCCAGAACTTTGGCTGGAAACAGAAACTATGGTAAGAGAAGTACTGGTAAACTCTGGAATTCCTTTCATAGAGGTAGAAGATGAAGCAGCGTTTTACGGACCGAAGATTGATATTCAGATCTGGAGTGCCATTGGCAGAGAGTTCACTCTGGCAACCAATCAGGTTGACTTTGCTCAGGCTGAGCGATTTGACTTGTATTTCATCAATGAGAAAAGTGAAAAAGAAAGACCAATTATTCTTCACAGAGCTCCGCTGAGTACACACGAAAGATTTATCGGATTCTTGCTGGAACACTACGCAGGAAAATTCCCGCTTTGGTTAAATCCGGATCAGGTAAGCATACTGCCAATTAGTGAAAAATATCAAGAATATTCAGAAAAAGTTTTAAATGTCCTAAAAAAGAACGATATTCGCGCCCTCATCGATGACAGGTCGGAGAAAACTGGCAAAAAAATCAGAGATGCGGAGTTGAAAAGAGTGCCACTGATGTTGATATTGGGAGAGAAAGAGCAAACAGATAACACAGTGACAGTCAGGAAACAAGGCGGCGAAGATCTGGGATCAATGAGTATCGAGGCATTTGTGGCATACGTGAATGCTGAGATAGAAAAACAATTAAATTAAATATTTATATAATTGATAAAGAAACCATTTAAACCTACAGTAAAGCCAAGACCTAACGGCCCACGCCCCAATCGTGGAAGAAGGGAAGCTTTACACAAGATTAACAAATTCATCACTGCTGACCAGGTCAGAGTTGTTGGTGAGGGTATCGAACCAGGTGTACATTCTCTGGCCAGTGCTTTAAAACTTGCTGAGGCAGCTGGTCTTGATTTAGTGGAAATTTCGCCAAATGCGGAACCACCGGTTTGTAAAATTGTCGATTATAACAAGTTCTTATACGAGCAAAAGAAAAAGCAAAAGGAATTAAAAGCCAATGCTGTGGTAAATGAGGTTAAAGAAATTCGTTTCGGACCGAACACTGACGAGCATGACGTGGATTTTAAACTTAAACATGCTACCAAGTTCCTCTCAGAAGGTGCGAAAGTGAGAGCTTACGTATTCTTTAAAGGAAGAACAATTGTTTATAAAGAAAGAGGTGAAGAGTTACTGATGAGATTTGCCAACAAGTTAATCGAAGATGGAATCGCAAAATTAGAATCCACTCCGAAACAAGAAGGTAAGAAAATGATCATTTTACTCGGACCAGCCAAAAAGAAATAATAGCTGTTCATACAGTACAACCATAAGAAATAAAAAAAAATAGTATATTATGCCAAAGATGAAGACCAACAGTAGTGCCAAAAAGAGAGTGAGCATTACAGGTACAGGAAAAATAAAACGCAAAAAAGCGTTCAAAAACCACATTTTAACTAAAAAAGCTACCAAACGTAAACGCGGACTGGCTCAAAGCGGTTTAGTTAGTGAAGTGGATATGCCGAACATGAGATTCATGCTCACCATCGGTAAATAATTCCTGAAAAAATAGAAAACCTTGTCAGGCCTTAAAGTTGTTGTATTACACGCCTGCCATAACATCAATAACTTAAAAAAGTAACAAAGTAAAAAAATGCCACGTTCAGTTAATCACGTTGCCTCAAAAGCAAGAAGAAAAAAGGTCCTTAAAATGGCCAAAGGCTACTTCGGAAGAAGAAAAAATGTTTGGACAGTAGCCAAAAACGCAGTAGAAAAAGGTTTAACCTATGCTTACCGCGACCGTAAACAAAAGAAAAGAAATGTTCGTTCTGTATGGATCGTTCGTATCAACGCAGCAGTTAGAGAATTCGGTCTCTCTTACTCTGAATTCATCGGTAAATTAAATGCTAAAAACATCACCTTAAGTCGTAAAGCTTTAGCTGATTTAGCGTTAAACCACCCTGAAGCTTTCAAAGCCATCGTTAATGAAGTAAAAGATGCTACTCCGGTTTCTAGACCAGACAATGCCCCTAAAGCTAAAACTACCGTTGCCGTTGAAGCTAAAGTTGCTGCGCCTAAAAAAGCCGCTACCAAAAAAGCAACTCCAGTTGCTGAAGCTGCTACTGAATCGCCAGCCGAAGAAGCTCCAGTTAAAAAAGCAAGAGCTACTAAAGCTAAAAAAGAAGAAGAAACTAAAGACGCTGAATAAACCGTTTTTGTTCCAATATTTTAAAGGGAAG
>JBJTNS010000044.1:0-5165 GCA_046074245.1 Chitinophagaceae bacterium
GGTTCATACCAGTATTTTATTGAATGGAACAAAGACAGATGCTTACAGTGTGAGCATGAATTTTACTCCGTATCTTGGCTGGGGCAGTGCCAGCATACGATATGATTTATACAGGCAGTTAAAGAACAGCACTGATTTCGAGTTGTACGAAGCGAATATCACCGATTTCAATGCTGCATTCAGTAATGGATTAGAATACTATACACAGTGTTACAGAGTAAAAGCGACCAGAATCGGGACTGATACAGTGAGCTGGAGCAATGATATCTGTTTCAACTTTGAGCCGACATTGTTTATACCTACAGCCTTCTCGCCGAATGCAGACGATTTGAATGATGGATACTCGGTAAGGGGAGGTGCATTAAAGACTTTTGATTTCATGATTTACAACCGCTGGGGAGAGAAATTGTATCAGACAGATGATTTAAAATTTGTGTGGGATGGCAGGTACAAAGGTCAGGATCAGCCGCAGGATGTGTACATGTATTACTGTTATTACACAGGATTCGACGGCAAGAAATACTCTACTAAGGGCACCATTACCTTGTTGCGATAAGGGGCGTTTCGAATATTTAAAAGTTTCTTAAATAAGTCGATATAAATTAAAAGACTTATTAATATCAGTGAAGTAATTCTTGTAATAAAGAATTAAATAACGAAATTTGCCACATTAATTATGGCTATCATCATCACAGACGAATGTATTAATTGCGGCGCATGCGAGCCGGAATGTCCTAATAATGCCATTTATGAGAGTGGCGTAGAGTGGAGAATAAAAGACGGTACCAGCGTAGAAGGTCAGTATAAAATGAGTGACGGTTCTATGGTAGACGTATCTGAAAAACATGCACCAATCAGCGAGGAGGTATATTATATTGTTCCAGACAAATGCACTGAGTGTATGGGTTTTCATGAGGAGCCACAGTGTGCGGCTGTTTGTCCGGTGGATTGTTGCGTACCTGATCCGGACAGAAAAGAATCAGAAGATATTTTACTCGACAGAAAATCGAGATTACACATTTAATGCAGAATAAGGGAACTTGTTTAATTGCTTATGTTCCGTTGCGTTCAGAGCCACGTTCGGGAGCAGAGATGGTAAGTTCGCTGATATTCGGAGAATCTTATACGATAATTGAGCAGCAAGACGGCTGGTTAAAAGTTAAGTGCGATTACGACCAGTATCAGGGCTGGATGAGTAAGGGCTCTCACAGTGCATTCAGAGAGATGCCCGAAATAACGGATAGTTTATATTTAGAGGCACCCGGGTATCATCAGAAGTTGCTTATTCCTTGTGGTGGTCAAATTCCGGAGGGAATGCAGATAGAAGTAGATGGCCATGTTTACGACATCAAGCGCAAGCTTAAAACCAATCACCATTTACCACAGCGGATGCGTATTCTGAAAACGGCCCAGATGTTTATCAATTCTCCGTATTTGTGGGGTGGCAGAACTTATATGGGTATAGACTGTTCGGGCTTTATGCAGGTAGTATTTAAGGCGAATGGTATATTTCTTCCCCGTGATACTTCTCAGCAAATTCAGATTGGAAAGTCGATTACTTTTGGCGAACAGGAGGCAGGAGATTTAGTGTTTTTTAGTCAGCCTGGCAAAACTAATGTTTCGCATGTTGGCTTGTTAATGGAGAAGCACAAGGTGATACATGCCAGTGGTAAAGTTCAGGAAACAGAACTCAGTCAGGAAGGTATGCATATGAATGGAGAACTTAGCTACGCATTGATAGGGATAAAGCGCGTGTTGTAATGGACTGGAGTAAAGACGATGCCTGGAAAAAGAAGAGTAAGGAAAAGCAGAAACATTTCCGGAAATTTCTTGACAGCGTTCAGCCAGCCAAACTGATAAAGCAGTTACCCGAATTACATGAAGAAGCATTTTCAAGAATAGATTGTCTTGATTGTGCCAATTGTTGCAAAAACCATAGTCCCACTTTTAAAACACCCGATATTAAACGCATCAGTAAATATTTAAGGATGCGTGAATCTGAGTTCATTGATCATTATCTGAAAATGGATGAAGACAATGATATGGTTTTGAAAGGGAGTCCCTGTACTTTTTTAAATGCCGATAATACCTGTCAGATTTATGATGTCAGGCCATCGGATTGTGCCAGATATCCATATACTGACGAAGATGTTTTTGTGAAAAGAAAGGCATTAACCCTAGCAAATTCGGGGGTTTGTCCGGCAGTTTTTCATATTCTGGAAAAAGTTTCAGCGATTCTCTAACTTTGTTCCCGATGAAAATAGATTGTCATGCGCATATAATGCCGGCTAACTGGCCTGATTTAAAGTACAAATTTGGATACGGAGGGTTCATTTATCTTGAGCACGACGAGAAGACCAAGACCGCCAGGATGATGCGTGATGACGGCAAGTTTTTCAGAAGGGTAGAAGAGAACTGTTTCAATCCGGAGGCGATACTCTGGGATATGTCGGCCAATAATGTCGACAAGATGGTATTGTGCACAGTGCCTGTATTGTTTAATTACTGGGCACAGCCTAAAGATGCAGCCTGGTGGGCATCGTTTCTCAACGACCATATTGCAGAAGTACAAAACAACTATCCTGATAAATTTATAGCACTGGGAACTTTACCCATGCAGGATATCAATTTATCCATTAAAGAACTTGAGCGATTAAAAACATTAGGTGTGAAGGGCGTACAGATTGGTTCTAATATCAATAACGTCAATCTGGATGACGAAAGGTTTATGCCATTCTATGCCGCCATGCAGGATTTAGACATGGCTTTGTTTATTCATCCCTGGGAGATGATGGGTGAAGAGTTCATCCAGAAATTCTGGTTGCCATGGTTGGTAGGAATGCCGGCCGAAACCAGCAGAGCGATTTGTTCGATGATATTTGGTGGGGTGTTCGATCGTTTTCCAAAACTAAGAGTGATGTTTGCCCATGCCGGCGGTTCGTTTCCTTTTACCATAGGTAGAATTGCACATGGCTGGGCTGTTCGTCCGGATCTGGTGAACCTTAACGATGTTAAAAATCCTAAAGATTATATCGGTAAATTCTGGGTGGATGGCATTACTCACGATACCCGTTCATTTGAGTATTTACTGGAATTATTTGGAGCTGATAAAATTTGCTATGGCACCGACTATCCATTCCCGCTTGGGGATCTTGAACATGGAAAATTTATAGAGGAGAATCCGCATATTTCTGCCATTGATAAACAGAAAATATTTAGTGATTCAGTAACAGCTTTTTTAAAATTATAAGTTTATCAGAACACCATTAGAGATATCGAGTGCCGCCAATGCCCGGTTTAAGTTTCTGCAAAGTCTCGAGAAATCGAAACAGCGCAAGGCTTTATCTTTGACTGCAGTTGAAGGCTTAAAAGAAATTGAAATGGCCATTGAGGGAGCTTGTCAGGTAGAGCAAATCTTTTTTGACGACGCCATTGCTGATAAGATGATGTTGCAACGTTTGGTTAAAACGTATCCTGATGCTGATATTTTTAGCATTAGTTCAGATTTGTTTGCAAAGGTATCGTACCGCGAAACAACAGGTGGTATTATCGTTGTGGTAAAAACTAAGGTACATACTCCAGATAGCCTTCAGCTCGGCAAAACGCCTTTAATTCTGATAGTAGAAGGCGTTGAGAAACCTGGAAATCTTGGGGCTATTTTGCGCACTGCCGATGCCGCCGCTATTGATGCCGTAATATGTTGTGATTTGCCTGGCGATATTTATAATCCCAATATTATAAGAGCCAGTTTAGGTACTGTTTTTACTGTGCCTTTAGTGGTAACTGATAATGCCACAGCTATGCAATGGTTAAAGTCTGCCGGTGTTACCACCTTTTGTTCTAACCTGCATAAGGCTACAGATTATTTTGAGCAGGATTATACAGGCGCTTGTGCCATAGTGGTAGGTACCGAAGCCACAGGTGTTTCAGAAGCCTGGCAACAATTTGCAGATGCCAATGTTAAAGTACCCATGCTTGGAAAGATTGACAGCATGAATGTGTCTGTTGCGGCAGCGATAATGTTGTATGAAGCCAGAAGACAGAGAGGCTATTAATTAGCGGATAAGTGTAATGGTACCATTGATGCTTTCCTTTTTATCCGGATTAGAATTCATGGTGTAGTCGAAAATATAGTAATAGTGACCGGCAGGACACGCTGCTCCGGTATTATTTACTCTACCATTCCAGTTGATATCGGTAGTATTATCAGAATCTTCGAAACTTTCGTATACTTTAACACCCCATCGGTCAAATATTCTTAAGTGGTAATCTTTTTCACCTTCTATCAGAACATCATAGCGATCGTTGTATCCGTCGTTTTGTCCGGGAGTAAATACATTAAAGACCAGCAAGTCTTGCAGGAAATTATTTTTATAAGGCTTGCAAACAGTGTCTGCGCATCCGAAGTTAGAGGTAGCAATCAGGCAAATGATGTAGGTAGAGGTATCGAAAGCATACCTGTGAGAAGGGTGAAGCAGCGTTGATGTGTTAGCGACTGAATTAATTTTTTCGCCAAAATTCCAAAGCATAGCAGCGCTTAGAGGGTTAGTAGTGTTTTTAAACAGGACAGTAGGGAAAGGCGAATCAGGATTGATATCGAAGTCGGCTTTAATATCCAGAACTGTTATGGTTTTAGAGGTACTATCAGAGCAAATATTGTAATTAGAATTTAGGTATTCTGGTTTCAAACGGATGGTATACTGACCGGGTACAGACCAGGTTTTACTGACAGTATCACCGGGATTGCGATGGAAGCTGGTATCGTCAAAAGACCATTTGTCGGAAGAGTAGGCAGGATCGGATAAACTCTTAAATGTGATTGGAATATTAGGGCAAATTGTATCCAGGCTTTGTATACCTGATTTGACAATTGGCAGAACAACAACTGCTCTGATGCTGTCTTTCTGGAAGTTTGGATCGGGGAAAACAGCACTGCAGAAATAGGTGCTTCCGGTGCTTGGATTGTAGAGCGAATCGTAGCCATTGAGTTTAATCTGATACCTTCCTGGTTTTAGGTAGTTAAACTTCATGTCTTGTTTATCGCTGACGGGAGTGATAGTACCATTCTGATCACCAAATTCCCAGATATAGCCCTTGCAATTTTCGGAAAGGTTTTTAAAGACAGCCTCCAGGCTACCGCAAGCAATTGTATCGACAATTCTAAA
>JBJTNS010000045.1:0-3831 GCA_046074245.1 Chitinophagaceae bacterium
ACAGTCTATTTAATATAGGCGCAATAAAATTTGTTTTAATTTCCTCTGAGTTTTACTTCAGTTTAGACAGCGCATGTCTCAGTTGGGTGAGCATTGCATCGATATCTTCGATTTTGCAGGTGCCAACACTGAGGCGGTACCATTCGCTGTTTTTATCTGCTCCGAAAGCGGCAAAAGGAACGATGGCCAAAGAGGCTTCGCTCAGCAAATAAGCCGTCATGTCTTCAGTCGTTTGGATGATATGGTTATTGGTTTGCGTTTTACCTTTCAGAGAGAAGCGAATGGTGAGGTACATAGACGCTTTAGGAGCGATGGCATCAACAGGAAATCCTTCAGATTTCATATTCATAAATCCATTATACAATGTTTCCAGACGGTAGCTAAGGGCCTTGCCAATGGTTTGTAAATGTTGTTCAACCTCTACTGGATTCTGAAGGAATTTAGCCGTTGCCACTTGTTCGGCCATTGGGCTCCACGCGCCGATATGGCTGAGGATGCCTTTCATTTTGTCGATGATATTGGATGGTCCCATAGCCCAGCCAACTCTTACACCTGTGGCGCTGAAGGCTTTGCTAATGCCATCGATAAAGATGGTGTATGGTTTTAGTTCGGGGAACAGAGAGACAGGATTAACATGCTCGCATCCGTAGCAGAGGGTCCAGTAAATATGGTCGTATAAAATGTAAAGTGGTTTGGCGTCGCCTCTGCGTTTGTTCTCGTCGATGACAGCCTGACAAATGGCCTTAAGTTGATCTTTGGTAAAGACAGTGCCGGTAGGATTTAAAGGAGAGCAGAGTGCTAACAATGTCGCCTCTTTAAAATGTGGTATAAGTTCTTCAGCAGTTGGTAAGAAATTGTTTTCTGCTTTAGTTTCAACGCAGATGTGTTCACCTTCTATGAAATGGGTATAGTGGTTGTTGTTCCATGAAGGCACGGGATAGATTACTTTCTCTCCACGGTCGCATACAGTTCTGTAAGCCGCATAGATCAGAGGACGGCCACCACCTGAGATGAGAATTTCTTCAGGACTGTAGCGGAGTTGCAGGCCATTATCCAGGAATTCGGATACTGCTTTTCTTAAGTCGGCAATACCATTTGCTGGCGGATAATTGGTGCGGTGAGCTCGGTAGGCATTAACGATTTCGTCTTCGAGTAATTGAGGAATCGGAAAAATCTCAGGATCGAAATCGCCGATTGTAAAGTTGTATATTTTCTGGCCCTGACGAACGCGTTCACTGATTTCGTTGCCGAGTTTTATTATTTCAGAAGGGATAAGCGTTTCCGCCAGATGCGATAATGTATTGTGATTGCTCATGCTTAATGTAGTTGTTGTTGCCAGGCCCAGGCAGATCTTACCATCTCGTCGAGTCCGATATTGGCTTTCCATCCCAGAATGTTTTCAGCTTTGCTGTTGTCAGCCCATACTTTCTCAACATCTCCAGCGCGGCGATCGCCAATGCTGTAATTGAGTTTAAGTTGATTGACGCGTTCGAAAGCCTGGATAATTTCGAGAACTGTAAGTCCGTTTCCAGTGCCAATATTAAAGACATCGAAATTGTTTTCAGGGTGATTATCGATGTAAGTGAGTGCTTTTACGTGTGCCGCAGCCAGGTCGACGACATGGATATAATCTCTTACGCAGGTGCCGTCTTTGGTGTTGTAATCGTTGCCAAAAACAGTAATTTTCTCGCGAATTCCAGCAGCAGTCTGTGTAATAAACGGTACCAGGTTGTTGGGAATTCCCAGAGGCAGCTCGCCAATTTTAGCAGAGGCGTGAGCGCCAATTGGATTGAAGTAACGTAATGCAACAGTGTTGAGGAAGCGACAATCAGCCAGAATTTCTTCGCCTAATTGTTTGGTATTGCCGTATGGAGAACTAGCTTTTTTGATGGGTGCCAGTTCGTTTACTGGAGAATGATCAGGCTCGCCATAGACAGTGCAGGAAGAACTGAATACGATATTTTTAATATGATTCGCCTGCATGGTTTCGAGCAGACAAATAAGTCCGCCAATATTATTTCTGTAGTATTTAAGAGGTTTGTTAACCGATTCGCCGACCGCTTTGAAAGCTGCGAAATGAATGACAGCATGTATAGGGAAGGTCGCGAAAATATCGTTAAGCACTTTGGTATTACTGACATCGGCCTGGTAGAAAGGGATGGCGCGATTGCATATCTCTTCTAGCCTGGATAGAACACCTATATTGGTATTGCTAAGGTCGTCTATAATTACAGGATTATAGCCATGATTGATCAGTTCTGTTACGGTATGAGAGCCGATATAGCCCAGCCCGCCGGTGACTAAAATATTTTTCATTTCTGTTTGCTTACAGTTCCGTTTAAAAGTTGATATTGATCTTTGGTTTCAGGGCAAATGGCCACACCCGAAGCATCAAAGTTAAGTTTATGTCCATATTCACTCACCCATCCGCTTTGTCTGGCTGGATTGCCTATCAGCAGAGCAAAATCAGGCACATCGTGTGTAACTACGGCACCTGCGCCAATCATGGCATAAGCGCCAATGGTATTGCCGCAAATGATGGTGGCATTAGCGCCGATGCTGGCACCTTTTTTTACCAGTGTTTTGCGGTATTCATCTTTTCTGACAACAGCGCTGCGTGGGTTAATGACATTGGTGAATACCATACTCGGACCGAGGAAGACATCGTCTTCGCAGATGACACCGGTGTAAACAGAGACATTATTCTGGATTTTAACATTGTTACCGAGAATGACATCCGGAGACACGACCACGTTCTGACCGATGTTACAGTTATTGCCAATACGGCAATTGGGCATAATATGGGAGAAATGCCAGATTTTCGTTCCTTCGCCAATAACAGACCCTTGGTCGATGACAGCGCTTGGATGTGCGAAAAAATCTGACATAGGCAGATTACAAACCTAATACTTTTTCGACTGGCATTTTACCGTCGAACAGCATTTCAGGGTTTTCAAGTAATTGTTTAACTCTTACCAGGAAGCTAACGCTTTCTCTGCCGTCGATGATACGATGGTCGTAACTCAGCGCCACATACATGATAGGGCGGATAACGATCTGACCATTTTCAACCATTGGTCTTTCGACGATGTTGTGCATGCCCAGGATAGCAGATTGAGGCGGGTTAACGATTGGTGTACTCATCATACTTCCGAAGACACCACCATTGGTGATGGTGAAGGTACCACCGCTCATTTCTTCGAGGGATAATTTATTATCACGGGCTTTACCAGCCAGTCTTTTAACTTCTTTTTCGATATCTGCCAGACTAAGGGTTTCGGCGTTTCTGATAACAGGAACCACCAAACCTCTCGGTCCTGATACCGCGATAGAGATATCGCAGTAATCGTTGAACTGAATATTATCACCATCAATGAACGCGTTCACTGCTGGCCAGTCGAGTAAGGCGATACAGCAGGCACGGGTAAAGAAACTCATGAAACCTAAACCCACTTCGTGTTTTTCAGCGAAGTTAGTTTTGTATTTGTTTCTCAGATCCATGATAGGCTTCATGTTGACCTCGTTGAAGGTGGTCAGCATAGCGGTTTCGTTTTTAGCAGCCACCAGACGTTTAGCAACGGTTTTGCGGAGGTTGCTCATTTTTTCGACTCTGACATTTCTGTCGCCGTTCGGACTGTATTTATTGGCACCACCGGATTTTACGCCGTTAGCGACAATGGCTTCGAGAACATCTGTTTTGGTGATACGGCCGTTCGGACCAGTACCTTTAACCTGAGAGGCTTTAAGGCCATGTTCAAGCATGAGTTCTTTAGCCAGCGGAGCTATAGCGACGTCCGAAGTCAGGTCTGCGCTGGAATTAGCGGCAGGTTT
>JBJTNS010000046.1:0-7404 GCA_046074245.1 Chitinophagaceae bacterium
GCTTTATAATTTTTTACTAGTCTGTGCCTCAGTACATTTACAGCAATGGCCTTTACGTCTTCAATATCCGGAGACAATTTCCCGTTTAACAAAGCATGGCATTTTGCACCCAGAACCAGGAATTGACCTGCGCGCGGACCAGCACCATAACTTATTAAATCATTTACACGGGCATTAGCTCTCGGCGTTCCAGGACGGGTTTTACTCACCAGATCTACTGCATATTCAACCACATTGTCGGCAATAGGAGCTTTTCTAACCAAAGCCTGAAACTCTGCTATATCCTGTGCATTTAATACTTTTCTTGGCGTAGAGCCGGCATTTGCTGTAGTATTCTTAACAATCTGCAGTTCTTCTTCAAAGCTCGGGTAATCAAGAACAAGATTAAACATAAATCTATCCAGTTGTGCTTCTGGCAACGGATATGTTCCCTCTTGTTCGATAGGGTTCTGTGTGGCTAATACAAAAAATGGCGCTTCCAGTGGATATGCTTTACCACTGACAGTCACATTGCGCTCCTGCATAGCTTCCAGCAAAGCAGCCTGAGTTTTAGGAGGTGTTCTGTTGATTTCATCCGCAAGAACAATATTGGCAAACAAAGGACCTTTAATAAATTTAAAAGTACGACTTTCATCCAGAATCTCGTTTCCTGTAATATCTCCCGGCATTAAATCCGGGGTAAACTGTATGCGGTTAAACTTCAGGTCCAGTACCTCCGAAATTGTTTTAATTAATAAGGTTTTAGCAAGTCCGGGAACACCCACCAGCAGGGCATGACTGTTGCAAAATAATGATATCAGGACACCATTAACTGCATCTTGCTGACCTACGATAACTGTCGAAATTTCCTTCTGAATTTCCTTATACTTCTGATTAAATTTTTCTGCAGTAGTTACGTCACTCATGTTTTAATTCTTTTTTGTTAACCATTCATTGAAATACCCGCAACTTAGATAAAAAGATGAGATATGGATATAGGTTTCTTTTCGTTTTCTCTCTGCCCATTTATCCAGCTCCAGTTCTTTTTTCTCATCCAGTGCCATAGATTGTATACGCTGCCAGTCGAGTTCGAGATTAGCTACGTGTGGTTTGGTTTCAAGCTTCAAATAAAAAATTCTGAAATAGGGACTTCCATCCTGAGCATATGCAAGCTGAGGTTCACTGTATGATCCTGGCTTCATATTACTGATAGTTCCAGCCATATCCTTTTCTAGATATTCATATGGAATTCGCTGGGAACCAATATTGGGATCGGTAAAAAAACCACAATTAGGCTGGGTTTCCTCATCCTCTGAAAATTCTTTCACTGCATTACAAAAACTAATTTTTCCAGCCCTAAGATTCATAAGAATGGTGTCCATTTTTAATTTTGCCATACTTAAATCATTATCAATTAATTTTGGACGAATAAGAATATGCCTGACAATAACTTTCTCTCCTCTTTTATCAATTAATTTCAAAATATGGTAACCATATTTCGTTTCAATTACTTCAGAAACACTGTCTTTTTTCATCAAAAAAGCTGTCCTTTCAAACTCTGGAACCATGTCTCCTCTCCCAAACTCAGGCAATAAACCTCCCTGAATTTTACTTCCAGGATCTTCAGAATATATACCAGCCAGTTTAGTAAAACTCTCTCCCTCAAGAATACGGTTTCTTAATTCCGAAAGTTGTTCAAAGGCAATCTCTTTGGCTTCTTTTGAATAAGTAGGTTTAACAACAATTTGAGCCACTTCGACCTCCGATGACATGAATGGCAAACTATCAGAAGGTATTCTGTTGTAGTAATCACGTACTTCTTTTGGAGTGATTTTTATTTCACTCTGAACCTTTTGTTGCATTTTATCTCTCAGCATCTGAGCCCTCACTTTAGGATAAATCTGTTTTTTGTATTCAACTACAGACATTCCAAGATATCTCTCAATGTTTGCCCTGCTGTTCATCTGGCGCTCAAAAAAACGAATATTGTTGTCAATTCTATCGTTTACTTCTTCCTCTGTAATTGCAATACTATCAATTTCTGCCTGATGTAAAAGCATCTTATCAATTAATAATTTTTGCAAAATTTCGCATTTAACTTCTTCGCTAATGGTAATTTCAGGATCTAACTGGGAGACGAGTACATCCAGCTCTGAACGAAGCACAGGGGTATTTCCTACAACTGCGATGACCTCATCTATTACTCTGTCTGGCTGTGCTTGTATTGTTGCGCTCCATGTTAATGAAACAACAAGAAGCAAAAAGATTTTTTTTAGAAACATTACTTTTTAATATGGTATTTAATAGCCCCTGAACTGACTGCTTTATCAAACAATTTCTTCTGATTGTCCTTTAGAAAATTCAACTGACGTTTGTATAATATGATATCTTTGATTTTATCCCGCTCAAAGGCTAAAGGAGAAATTGCATTTTTAATCCTGAAATCAATGATATAGAGCAAATAAAGCATGTTATTCTCCTCTATTTGAATGAATTTATTGTTGGCAAGAAATCGCTGCTGATTGTAGTTTTCATCCAGAGGAATTTCCTTGGTGATATCATCCAGATACAGCCAGTTAGAATCCAGATAAAAATTCTCTGCATTTGATTCCGCCAATTTCATCAGTAATTGATCGTTTTCAGGTGAAGCCGTTTGCATCAGTTTCTTTAATTTGTTGAGGTCTGCCTTCTGCTTCAATATTTTGACATATTTTATCTTAACAATGTTCTTTCTTAGTAAAAATGTCTCACTATTGTCTTTATAGAACGCAGCAATCTCTGATTCTGTTACAGCAGTATCAAGATTTTCCTTCATTAATTTTTGCTGGTACTCATAAATCAGCAATGAATTTCTATAGTCTTCAATCAGTTTCTCCTTATTCTTTTCTTCATCAGATAATTTTTCATTTGCTACTGCAACCATTACCTGATTTTCCAGCCACTTATCAATAAAGGATTTTAAAAGTCCTGTACTATCCCCACCTTCTTTAAACTTTCCGAGAATATCTTCGGGAATATCTGTTCTATATAAGAAATTGCCGTTGTATTCTGCTAATACTTCTTCAGTATTACTGCTACCCTTTTTGTTACAGGCAGCAATTGAAATCAGCAACAATGCGATATACAGATAAAATTTTCTCAAGGAAATTAATTAGAGGTCATTCTTTTCTTAATTGATTCATAAGCTGCTTTATCTACCACAATTGGGTATTTCTGCATGAGCTCATTTAACCAGGCTTTCTCGAGATATGTTTGATAATCACTCATTATCATTCCTCTGGCTTCATTAAGTGTTTTTTTACCAGCAGGAATGAACTTGTGAACCTGAATTACTGCGTATCCTCCCGGGATTTTAGGGTCTTCTACGATACGGTATTTAGCTGTATTCATTGTATTGACAAATAAGTAATCAGCGTAGCTATTGGCGCCTTGCTCAAACTTGCCAGTGATAGGATGTGCAACATTTAAGGGATTGATTCTATTAAACTTTCTGGTAATTGAATCGATTGTAATGTTATTCTCAAGATCCTTCTTCAAATCTTCTGCTACAGATTTCGTGGCACAACGGTAAATGGTTGCATCATATCTGTCTTTAAAATAATATTTCTCTGCATTTTGATCGTAGAAGTTTTTTAATCCTACTGTATCCTCTACACTTTTGCTCCATACTTTCTTGTCGGTTAATGTAAATAACAGAATACCCTCTTTGTATTCTTTGTAAAGTGCGGCAAACTTCTCGCTGGTATTATCAAGATCCTGTTCATAGAAATCCATTACCATCTGAAGTCTGTATCCTTCATAATAATTCTGAACAATACCACTTAAACCTAATGATGCAGATGGTTTCTGTACTTTACTTAACCATTTAGCAAAACTATCCAGGGTATATACCTTCTTAACTTTAGTCAAGGTAAATAGCGGTGTATTTGATAGTTTTAATGCTTTTTTCTTTGCAGTATCGCTACTAAACTCTCCCTGAAGTAGAGTGCTATCAATATACTTCTTTAAAAGATCATTGTATTTGCTATTCTCTTTGAACTTATACATCAGTTTTGCTTTATTATATACTGCCAGCGTGTTTCTGTACTGTCTGCTGTCTCTGCTAATTTTACTGATGATGCTGTTTTTAATTTTATTTAACGAATCCAATGGCTTCAGTCTTATGCGTTGTAGAATATGGAATCCTGAAGCAGTTTGTACTGGTTCAGAGAAATCACCATCATTTTGCAGACTAAATGCTGTGTTTTTAAAATTCTCAGGATATCTGACACTTGTCATTGTAAATGGTGGCAGCTCGCCATTCTTGAGGACACTTGAGGCGTCTTCAGAATACTGCTGAACAAGAATGGTAAACTTTTCTCCATTCTGTAACTTCTTATATACTTCATTTATTTTGGCCTGAGCTTCTGCAATCTCCTCAGCAGACGGACTTGGGTTCAATTCAATCTTGATCTGTCTGATGCTTACTTCTCCTTTGCTATTGCGTTTGTCATATACTTTAACAATATGGTAACCAAATTCGGTTCTGAATACTTTAGAAACCTTACCTACAGCAGTAGTGTATGCTTGTGTTTCAAATTCATAAATCATTTGAAATGCTGTAAAGTAGCCTAAATTTCCACTATTTTCTCCTGCTGAAGGATCTTCACTGAAGTTGAGAGCAGCATTTTCGAATGTGATTGAATCAGCATCGATTCTCTTCTTAATGTCCAGAATTTTTTTGTATGCTGCCAGGGTGTCGGCTGGAGTAGCATCTGGTCTGGCAAAAATAAGAATATGACTGGCTTTAATTTCATATTTCATTCTCTCATAAGCTTCGTGAACCAGTTTTTCATTTACAGCAGTATCCATCAAAAACTGCTTAGCAATTTGCTTGCGGTAAGTTGCAAGTTCTGTTTTGAAGCCTTCAGTGGTGTCCAGACCCATATCATAGGCATCCTGAACTTTTAATCTGAATTTCTTGTAAAGTTCAAGATACTCGTCTACCTCTGCCGGGCGGGTTATTGAATCTTTGTGTTTGTTTTTAGTAAAACCTCTGTAAAACTCTTTAGTTGTTACCTTTTTATTTCCGTAGGTAAAAAGGGTGGTATCTTTAGGGGTTTTTCCAGCCTGGGCTAAAACAGCAAGTCCTAATAGAAAAGTAAGCAAAACAAAACGTTTCATATATCCTCGTATAATTTTTATAAGCTTACAAAAATAGGATTTTTTTATATTAATTTTGCAATCTTTAATTTGCCATGACACCACTGAAAATATATGATACATACAGCAGGGAAATACGCCCGTTTAAGCCCATTAACGCTCCATTTGTAGGCATATATGTATGTGGACCAACAGTTTATGGACATCCACATCTTGGCCATGCACGCGGACCAGTTGTTTTTGATGTTCTGCACCGCTTTTTGGTTCACAAAGGCTATAAAGTTCGCTTTGTCAGAAACGTAACAGATGTTGGCCATTTAGTGAATGATGCGGATGAAGGTGAAGATAAAATTGCCAAAAAAGCCAGAGTTGAGCAACTGGAACCGATGGAGATAGCTCAGTTTTACACCGACAGTTACCACCAGATGCTTCTGGCAATGAATGTAAAGCCAGCCTCTATAGAACCCAGAGCCAGCGGACATATCATTGAACAGATTGAAATGATAAAAACCATTATTGACAAAGGCTTTGCTTATGAGTCTAACGGCTCAGTATATTTTGATGTATTGTCCTACAGCAAGTCCCACGACTATGGGAAGCTTTCCGGACGGGTGATTGAAGACCTGATTGCAGGTGCCGGTAATGAAGCACGCGAACTGGAAGGTCAGGATGAAAAGAAAAACGCAAATGATTTTGCCTTATGGAAAAAAGCAGGTCCTGAACACATCATGCAATGGCCAAGTCCTTGGAGTAGCGGCTTCCCTGGCTGGCACATTGAATGCTCTGCCATGAGTAGAAAATATCTGGGTGATACTTTCGACATACATGGAGGTGGCATGGATTTATTATTTCCACACCATGAATCTGAAATCGCTCAATCTATGGCCTGCACAGGGCATCAGCCGGCTCAATACTGGATGCACCATAACATGATTACAGTTAATGGTCAGAAAATGGCTAAATCCTTGAACAATGGTATTTCAATTGATGAATTCTTTTCAGGCAATCACCATTTGCTTGAGAAAGCCTATTCGCCAATGACCCTCAAATTCTTCATACTTCAAGCGCATTACAGAGGCACTTTAGACTTCAGCAATGCTGCACTACAAGCTTCTGAGAAAGGTTTGAACAGAATGCTGACTGCTGATGAAACCCTAAAAACAATAAAGACCGGAAGCAATTCTGATATTGATATTAAAGAGTTATCGCTGAAACTTGAAAATGCCTTAAATGAGGATCTCAATACCCCAATTCTAATTGCAGAACTATTTGATGTTGTAACAAAAATCAACCAGCTGGCCTCCGCTCAGTTGAGCATTACTGAATCTGATTTAAGTGAGTTAAAGAAACTATATTCTACTTATGTTTTCGATATCTTAGGTCTGAGAAAAGAGTCTGAATCTTCATCTGAAAAAATCCAGGGCGTTATGCAACTTCTGATTGAATTACGTCAAGAAGCGAAACAAGATAAAAATTACGCCTTATCGGATACAATCAGAAAAAAACTCTCAGAAATAGGGATTGAATTAAAAGATGGAAAAGAAGGCACCAGCTTTACCATTAATTAATTATTTTTTTACCAGCGCTTTAAATTCGCTTTTTAAGCCACTGTAGGTAGTAATATCTACTTTAACAGAACCTACCATAATTTTAGCTTTTACCCTGATTGGGATTTTGTTATCGTCATCGCTTACCCAAACGGTCATATCATCTTTGTCTTTAAAAACACGATCCACAACCAGAGTCGGAATGAACTTAATGCATTTAACTTTTCCGATATCAGTGGAAATAGTCTCTTTTCCTGCATATTTAAATCCAAGATTGTAGATCTTATTGTCCAGGTATACATCTAAAGGAAAATTATCACCTACTTTAGATTTGCTAAAATCAAGGTTTCTGACATAATAAAGTGCAGAAATTATATCGTGAGTGTATACAGGCATATCTAAAATACCTTTTACCCCATAAAGTTTTTTCTTATTGTGCTTAAATACTACCAAGTCGTTATCAGTATAAGAATCTTCCTGTACATTTTTGTTATAAGATATTGGCGCAATGGCCTCATTATCTATATAAGTTTCAAATTTATCACGAACTTTATACGCCCAGTCAAAAGATTTCAGAGTTCTGCCATCAGCTTTGATATTGTAGCATTTTCTGTCATTTTTCTCGACCAAAGCAGCCCCAACTTCTAAAGTTACAGTGGCTGCATTAATAACCCCATAATGCACCCGATAAGAGAGTTTTTCGTTGAAAGTAAAAGCGGTATTGGTAATTTTCCTG
>JBJTNS010000047.1:0-7323 GCA_046074245.1 Chitinophagaceae bacterium
GGCGTTTTAGAAAGCGAGTGCCGGCAGTTGATGAAGGATTTTTTTGCTCAGAAGCGGTGAACCACACCCGCGGTGCAGGGACATGATAACATGATTAGCCTATACACCCAAGGTGCCAGCGGCACTCCACTTTCATCTTCCTTGCCAGAACATGTATCGCAGTAACCCTGTGCCCGCGGTACAGGGACCCGATAACATGATTAGCCCACACACCCAAGGTGCCAGCGGCACTCCTCTATCATCTTCCATTCCAGAACACATATCGTAGTAACCCTGTGCCCGCGGTACAGGGACCCGATAACATGATTAACCTATACAGAAGACATGTGTAACGACACCTTCTTGTTAACACTACCCGGCACCGCGGGCACCGGGTTACTAGATCCTTTATCATCGTCTAAACATGCCTCTTCAGCATCGCTGATGCCAATGTTCTTTTTTCTACTTTGACCAATTCTTAATGTTGTTTTTGATGTACTTAATTTTTGATTCTAGTTCCCAATCAGACCTTATAGTTTGTTCGTGAAAACCATTCTGCCAGGAGAATTCTATGTTGAAATTGTTACAGTGTTTCGTTACCGCAGATTTATAGGAACTAATTAAACTGCTAATCGAAATGATCTGGTTTTTTGAATTCAATTCAGAAGCTGTTGATATTTCCTTGTACAATATAATACCATGCATATGGTCTGGCATTATCACGAACTCTTTTCGCATGATATTCTGTCGGCAATTTGCTACATCATTCCATATAACTCCAGCAACAACTCCCGCCTTAGTATAATGCATCTTGTCGTTTTCGATTACTCCAAAAAACTCTCTTCTGTTTTTTGTAATGATGGTGATCATGCATCCTTTCCATCCACTTGGTATTTTATTATCTGTTTTTGTTTGCATACGCAACATTAACTACAACAACCTCATCTAGTCGGTTTTTAAACGCTTATCTTTAAAAACACCTAAAAAAAACGCTTAGTTCTCCTTTTTTCCACACAAACTCCAAACCCGATGTGCCAGCGGCACTCCTCTATCATCTTCCATACCAGAACACATATCGTAGTAACCCTGTGCCCGCGGTACAGGGACCCGATAACATGATTAACCTATACACCCAAGGTGCCAGCGGCACTCCTCTATCATCTTCCTTACCAGAACATGTATCCCAGTAGCCCTGAACCAGCGGTGCAGGGACACGATATCATGATTAGCCCACACACCCTAGGTGCCAGCGGCACTCCACTTTCATCTTCCTTGCCAGAACATGTATCCCAGTAGCCCTGAACCAGCGGTGCAGGGACATGATAACATGATTAGCCCACACACCCAAGGTGCCAGCGGCACTCCACTATCATCTTCCTTACCAGAACATGTATCCCAGTAGCCCTGTGCCCGCGGTGCAGGGACACGATATCATGATTAGCCCAGAAGCCCTGAACCAGCGGTACAGGGACATGATCCCCATAAACTGACCACAATCAGTATCCTTACCTTGACCGTCATCATGTTTTTTTTGGGGATTCGGTTTTAGCATTGTAGCATCGTTATGGAACAACAAAAAATGATGCAGCAATTTGAAGATAAAATTGACAAAGACATCAACATTGAACCGAAAGACTGGATGCCGGATGATTACAGAAAGCATCTTATCAGACAGATCTCCCAGCATGCCCACTCAGAAGTGATCGGTATGCAACCTGAAGGCAACTGGATTTCGAGAGCTCCTAGCCTGAGAGCAAAAAAAATCCTTCTAGCTAAAATCCAGGATGAGGGTGGCCACGGACTGTACCTATACTCTGCCGCAGAAACTCTGGGCATCAGTCGCGATGAACTTATACAACAACTTCACGACGGCAAAGCCAAATACAGCAGTATCTTTAACTACCCTACCCTTACCTGGGCCGATATCGGTGCCATAGGCTGGCTGGTTGACGGTGCAGCAATTGTTAATCAGGTATCTTTGCAGAGAACCAGTTACGGACCGTATTCAAGAGCTATGATCCGCATCTGTAAGGAAGAAAGTTTCCACCAGAGACAAGGTTACGAAATTATGGCCAATATGATGAATGGCACAGCAGCTCAGCGTGAAATGGCACAAGATGCCATGAACAGATGGTGGTGGCCTGCACTGATGATGTTCGGTCCGCATGACACCGACTCTCCACACACTGGCAATGCCATGAAATGGAAAATCAAGCGTCAGAGTAATGATATCTTAAGACAGAAATTCATTGACAAGACAGTTCAACAAGCAGAGGTTATCGGCCTTAGCATTCCAGACAATGATTTAAGATGGAACGAAAGCAGAAAGTGCTACGACCATGGCGAGATCAACTGGGAGGAGTTCAATGCCGTTATCAATGGCAACGGACCATGCAATAAGCAACGCATGAGCAACCACATCAAAGCTCACCAGGATGGCGAATGGGTGAGAAAAGCAGCAACAGCATACGCCAGCAAAAACAAACAATTAGTTAATCAATAAACCAATGGAAAATATACAAGATTCACAATGGCCTATCTGGGAAGTCTTTATTCAGTCGCAGCCAGGCACTCCTTATAAACATGCCGGCAGTGTACACGGTCCGGATAAAGTTATCGCGATGCAAAATGCCAGAGACACGTATTTCAGAAGAAATGAAGGCACCAGCATATGGATAGTCACTACAGAGGCTATCGTAGCGTCTAACCCAGACGAGGCAGACATGTTCTTCGACCCATCGAATGACAAGGCCTACAGACATCCAACATTTTACACCATGCCAGAAGGCGCATTAAATATTTAAATATGACACATCAGGAAGCCTTATTTACATACACATTGCGCCTGGGTGATAACCCACTGATTCTAGGCCATCGTTTAGGAGAGTGGTGCAGCAAAGCTCCAATCCTTGAAGAAGACTTAGCAATCACGAACATGGCACTTGACATGATTGGTCGCGCCGAAGCCTTATTTCGCTATGCCGCTACTGTTGAAAACAATGGTCGCAGCGAAGACGATCTGGCCTATAGACGCGATGAAAGAAAATACTACAACCATCTGATTGTAGAACAACCAAATGGCGATTTTGCATACACCATTGCCAGACAATTGTTTAATTCTGCTTTTGAGTTTTACTACTACAGCGAACTCATGAACAGTAAAGATGAAACCTTAGCTGCAATTGCGGCCAAATCTATCAAAGAAATTAAATACCATTTAAAACATGCATCTGACTGGACCCGTCGTTTAGGCGATGGCACAGAAGAAAGTAACGCCAGAATGCAAACTGCAATAGATGAACTATGGATGTATACTGGTGAACTGTTTGAAATGGATGAACTCGATGAAAACTTAAGTGCCATCGGTATTGCCCCGAATACTGCGTCACTTAAAGGCAAATGGAAAACCCATATCATGGATATCCTGGCCGAGGCAAAAATAAAAGTTCCTGCCGATGCCTATATGCAAACCGGCAGCAGACAAGGTATTCACACCGAACACCTTGGTTATATCCTGGCCGACATGCAGTACCTGCAACGTGCCTATCCCGATGCAAAGTGGTGAAATTCATAATCGATA
The DNA here is from genome assembly GCA_046074245.1 of Chitinophagaceae bacterium. GTDB lineage: Bacteria > Bacteroidota > Bacteroidia > NS11-12g > UBA955 > JABMMZ01. Next base: position 3,560 of record JBJTNS010000047.1, read on the forward strand.
AATAGTTGTTTGTTTTTGAGAGTACAGGCAACTTCTCTAAGCTAAAGTTGACAGAATGTATGTGTTTCTGTTAACTTTAGCTTTTTTTTAATCTTTCATAAAATCGTAGTCATAAGTCCTTGGCCGCTTGAAAGCAAACCACTGTACATAGCGTTTCTCAAATAAACTTACTTCTCCCAGAGCATTAAACCTCTCACAAAAATTCCTGTCTATTATCCTGTCCTGATACTCTAGTTCAACCCATCCCAGATGAGGATATTTGTTGCTTAAACTAAAGCCATAACTTTTCAGCAGTGAGTCGGAAGCACTTGCCTTCTCCATAATAATCTCTTTGATAGTTACAGTCTTTTGTATGAAAGTAAAACCAAGGTCATTCGACTGCAGAGCATGACTAACATAGTCAACTTTATTGTCTTTTAAAATTTTATTCAGATAATGCTCATAGACCCAGTAACTTTTTTCGGGCATACTAACCAACAGAATCTGATCATGCATTACCTCGAAGTCTAATAAAGGAAATGCTTTCTTAAACCGCTCCATTTCTTCATAAACATCAATGGTAAAGTCTTTATCAAACACAATGGCATACTGGCGAGGCACATACCTAAAGCCAAATAAATTAAAATCATACGCCAGATAATCATCTGAATAACGTATAACATTTACAGCGTAGTAATGTATGGTTTCGGCACCTTTCTGATAGCGAATATCCAGCTTAGTGTAAACAGTATCATTATACAAAAACATACTATCTGAAAACTCATCAACCAGCACCTGGTACTGATTGCCCGCTGGCCTGTAAATTGCCTTTTGCCAGACCCCATTCTGTTTGACAATGATGTTTAACTGGTAGTGTGCACAATTATAATCATCTCTTACATAAACGAAAGCTGATTTCATGAAAATGCTATCAGGCATTCTACCTACTGCATCCCAGTAATTCCACGTATGCATTTTAGCGCCGGTTCTTGCATGCACCAGCCCCATACTTCTGGGTTGATCTTTGTGATCGCACACCAGCTGTCTGTTCACAAAAGAATCGATTTTTTCTGTATAGATGATGTTATAGTTTGTTTTAATCTCAATGCGACTAACATTGTAATTTCCAATGATGATATAGTTGGTTTCGCACATCACCCAGGGACTGAAATTGGTCATGACATTAAATCTAACCACCACATTCTCTAACCCACTGGCATGAGCATTGAGAAAAGTATGATAAACAATATACCCAATTTTCCCGGGCTTAGTCGTTCTGGTATAGGTATACAAAGTAGTATCCTGAACATGGATTTTATTGATGATTAATGTCTGATCGGACAAGTTGCGAAAGAAAAAAGTATCTTGAATTTGATTTTGAGCTCTGAGAGGTTGACTGTAATAACCTGGTCTTTTCACTTCAGTTGTCTCTACCGGCTTAACTGGCTTTACCAGACCGAGAACATGCTTGTCGCCATTGAGCCACTGCATATAACTGTTTTGCCCTGGCAGCGACTCAGACATGCAGACAAGCAGAAAAGCAAAAATGTTTAAATAACGCTTCATAACACTTAATACCACTTAAAGGCAAAAGGTAAATTTACATTCTGGAAGCGGCTTCTTTTACAAGCTCCTGAACAGGTGTGAAAGTAAACCCTGCTTCGCGAATAGCAGAACTGTCGTAGTAATTTTGCTTGAGAGAGGTCTTGAGCGTTTCGTAGCTGATGGTCGATTTTGGATTTAGCAAGGCATATAATTTGATGGGCCATTTCAGCCAAATCAGGTAAGAAGGTTTTATCTCTATGGAAGGAGCTTTCACATTGAGTGCAGCCGCTATCCAGTCGAACAACTGCTTGTAAGAAATATTTTCAGACACCATCAGGAAACGTTTATTTTTAAGTTCGCTCATTCCTAATCCTGTCATCGCTTCTGCCACATCTTTCACCCCTACAAATCCATTCACACCCTGGGTATAAAGTTTAAAGCCATTTTTGATATTAAAGAACAGGCGGCAGGATCCCTTATTCCATTTACCCTCTCCAAGAATAATTCCGGGGTTAACAACAAAAACATCCAGCCCTTCTTCCATTCCTCTCCATACTTCAAGCTCCGCTAAATGTTTAGATACCGCATACTCTGTATTGTTATCATCATCGGTCCACTGAGTGTCTTCGGTAATAGTTTTATTGGTATCTGTTCTCCCCAAAGCGGCAGTGCTGCTGGCGTAAATCAGTTTGGTAACACCAGTTTTCAGACAGGCATTCACCACATTGGCAGTACCTTCGGCATTTACTTTCATCATCGTAGTATTTTTACCTTTGAAGGCAACAACCGCTGCACAATGAAAGACAAATGAAGCTCCTTCAAAAGCAGCATCTAGTTCTAAAATATTAGTGATATCCGCCTCACACCATTCAACATTCTTCAAAAGCTCCTGCTGATTGTCCAATCGCCAGCGGGCAATGTCATGATATTCGGACATATCAGACTGACTGCGACGAAGTGCTCTCACTTTAAAGCCCTTTTGTAGCAGACTCATGACCACATGTGCCCCTAAAAAACCATTTGCTCCTGTTACTACCAGCATGTTGAAAGATTGATAAGGCAAAAGTCGGTTTTTTATCCCAATATTGAAACATCATGTTAGAGGCATTTTTTACACCAGTTAGCAAAGCATTACACAAGCCTTTTGCCAAATCTGTAGGCACTATGGGCGGAGAACTGAAAGTCAATACCGGCAAGTTCCCCAACTATTCGGGTATCGATGTGGCCATAATAGGTATGGGACCCAATGCAGACAAGGTTCGTAAAGCACTATACAGCTATAGCTTTAACTTTAACGGTATAACAGTTGCCGACTTTGGCAACCTCAATCACGATGGCAGTTCAAAAAATGCAAATGCTGGATTAAGAGAATGTCTGATTGCGCTGAAAGCAGAGAATATCATCCCCATCATTATCGGTGAAAACGATAATTATAGTGATGCATTGCTGAAGAGTGTGCCGTATTCGGATATCGACTACGCACTGGTAGCTCCAGAGATTGCCTACAATCCAGATGATATTGTCTGGAAATTAAAACAAAAAAACAAGCTATTTCACTGCTCATTTATTGGCATACAAAACTTTTTGAATACTCATGCCAGTATCCAGATGGTGTCTGAATTATTTAGTGAACAAATTCGCTTAGGCGAGTTGCGCACCAATATCCCGGGTGTTGAGCCGGTATTGAGGCAGGCAGATATTTTTGAATTCAGTTTAAACAGTATTAAGCACGCCGACTTTGGCTCATCTAACAAACCACTTCCTAGTGGCTTACTGAATCAGGAAGCTTGTGGCATCTGCCGTTATGCTGGTGTTTCCAATAAAATTTCTGTCTTCATTCTTAACCACTTTACATTAAGTGAAAGCAGCATTACAGACAATATGCAGATAGCCCAAATGATCTGGTATATTCTGGATGGTATAGACAACAGATTTAACGACCATCCACAGCTAAACAACCGCAATTTTACCGTTTATAAATGCCATGCCAACAGTGGTGAAGACATGTTGTTTTTGTACAGTGAGTTAACAGGAAGATGGTGGATGCAGGTACCTTCGGTTAGCAAAAAGAAAAAGACAGCGCCCAAATTTGTTGGCTGCAGAGAAAGCGACTATGAGATAGCCAAACAGGGAGAAGTGCCAGAACTATGGTTCAGAGCTGCTCTGGCGAATTAAAACAAAAAAGCCGTCATATAAACTATGACGGCTTTTTTGTTTGATATGCTTAAGCTCTTTTCTCG
>JBJTNS010000048.1:0-6136 GCA_046074245.1 Chitinophagaceae bacterium
CATTCCTTGATACTCCCGGTCACGAAGCCTTTACCGCTATGCGTGCTCGTGGTGCCAAGGTAACGGATATCGCAGTTATCGTAATCGCGGCTGACGACAGCATCATGCCACAAACCCGCGAGGCTATCAGTCACGCTCAGGCGGCAAATGTTCCAATGATCTTTGCCATCAATAAAGTGGATAAAGACGGTGCTAATCCTGAAAAAATCAGAGAAGAACTTTCTGCAATGAATATCCTGGTTGAAGAATGGGGCGGTAAGTTCCAGTCTCAGGAAATCTCAGCTAAGAAAGGTCTTAACATCGATAAACTCCTGGAAAAAATATTACTCGAAGCTGAATTGCTGGAACTGAAAGCAGATCCAACAAGAAAAGCAAAAGGTACCATCGTAGAAGCCCGTCTTGATAAAGGTCGTGGTGTTGTAGCCAGTGTTCTGGTACAAACTGGTACTCTCAGAGTTGGCGACCACCTGGTTGCTGGAGCTAATTACGCTAAAGTAAAAGCCCTCTTTAATGAAAGAAATCAGAGAGTAGACGAAGCGGGACCATCGACTCCGGTTAGTATGCTTGGTTTCTCTGAGACTCCTTCAGCTGGTGATCCGCTATTTGTTCTAAACTCTGAAGATGAAGCTAAAGAACTCGCAAATAAACGCGAGCAGTTAATGCGTGAACAAGGTATTCGTACCACTAAACATATTACTCTCGAAGAAATCGGCAGACGTCTTGCTATCGGTAACTTCAAAGAACTTAACCTGATCATCAAAGGGGATGTGAATGGTTCTGTTGAAGCCTTAAGCGACTCATTACTGAACCTTTCTAACAAAGAGGTTATGGTTAAGGTGATTCACAAAGGGGTGGGTCAGATTACAGAAAGTGACGTATTGCTCGCTTCTGCTTCAGATGCCATCATCATCGGATTCCAGGTTCGTCCTTCAAACAGTGCCAAGAAAATTGCAGAGACAGAACAAATCGATATCCGTCACTACTCTATCATCTATCAGGCCATCGACGAAATCAAATCCGCTATCGAGGGCATGTTAAGTCCGGAAATTAAAGAAACTATCATTGGTAACGTCGATGTAAGAGATGTATTCAAAATTACTAAAGTTGGTACCGTTGCTGGTTGCTATGTAACCGAAGGTCGCGTAACCAGAAACTCTAAAGTACGTGTTATCAGAGATGGCGTTGTTGTTCATCAGGGTGCTATCGATGCCTTAAAACGTTTCAAAGACGATGTGAAAGATGTTGTCAGAGGATTCGAATGCGGTATCTCTATCAAAAACTACCAGGACATCCAGGTAGGTGATAATCTCGAAATATTCGAAGAAACTTCAGTTGCAAGAAAACTGGATTCTCTTTAATCACAACTATATTAATCAATAAAAAAGCCCGTAAAATTTACGGGCTTTTTTATTGTAAGGTCTTGTCAGGGTTATACAAAAAGATTCGACTTAAAAATCTTCACTGCAATGGCGATTAATATGACGCCAAAGAACTTTCTGATAACAAGTAAACCTCCCTTTCCCAATATCTTCTCAATCTTTCCTGTGAGCTTTAAAACTGTATAGATGAATACCAGATTGATTAATATGCCAATATAGATATTTACCCCTGCAAACTCAGATTTTAAAGACATAATGGTGGTGAGTGTACCACTACCTGCAATAATAGGAAAGGCAATGGGCACAATACTTCCGGATTTAGCATCAGGATCTGTCTTAAACAAATCTCTTCCAAGAATCATCTCCAGTCCGATAATGAAAATCACAATAGAACCAGCCAGCGCAAACGAATGAATATCCAGTCCGAGTAAATTCAGGAACTCCTCTCCCACCAGAAAAAACAATGTCATCAACAATCCTGCTACCAGGGTTGCCATCTCCGACTGAATATGACCAAGCTTTTCACGCAGGGTAATAATAACCGGTATAGATCCGATGATATCAATTACAGCAAAAAGTGTAAATGTTACCGTCAGAATTTCTTTCATGTCTATCATGGCACGAAATTACGATAAATACTATGATTTTAAGACTCCAGAAAATTGTTGTAATCGCGGGCAGCTTTGAACACTTTAAGGATATATTCATCCAGTCCGGGCTCCAGTACTTTATCCCCATCAACTGTATGCTGTAAATAGAACTGCTTGTTATAAATCCATTCACAACCGCTCGCAGCCTGTTTCAGATGAGCCGGTAGTATCTTTGACCGCTCGCCTTTGGGTGCTCCGAAATACTTTTTAAACTCTGCCTGTGAAATGATCATTGTAAACTTGTCTGGTGCTTTTGCAATGGCCATTCTAATTTTCTCTAACTGGTCTTTTTCCGGCATATAAACGCCTGTGTATATATGCATGTACTCCGGACCGAATTCTATGTACAAACCTGCTTCATGCATGGCCTTTTTTCCTCCCTTTTTTATCAGGGCAGATGTTTGCAGTTTATAAGGCGTTTTATCTTTACTGAATCTGACATCTTTATTGATCCTGAATATACAATCAGAGGCTTTCAGATCACCCAGAGGATAATCCTTATTCATCTTCTCTATCAGATGTGCTACAAAGGCTTCAAAAGGTGCCTTTACATTTTTCAGATAACGCTGTCTGTTGGCATCAAACCAGTCTTTATGATTATTAGGGGCCAGATCCATAAAAAAGACCAGAAAATCTTCTTCAAAAAATGCTTTTTTCATGATTTATTAATTAAAAAAAAAGCGCCTTAAAAAGGCGCTTTTCATTGTAAGTTTATAGATTAAAGTACACTCAGAATTTTTCTGGCTATACCTTTGTCTGTTGTTAAATTAACATTGTACATTCCTTTACTTAAACCATCAATGTTAAGAACTGTTTCCAGCGCATCAACACCTTCGATTTTCATCACGATACGTCCGTTTAAATCTGTAACTTCAACTGATTGAATAGTTGCATCTGAAGATTTCAGATTAACAACACCACTGGCAGGATTTGGATACAATTTAATTAATGAAGATAAACCAATATCATCAATACTATTTGTCTCGTCGTCGATGATGGTAATAGTGTGAACACTATCAGCACCGATTAATGTTCCCCAAGGATTATCTCTGATCACCCAGATAATGGTTTCATTCAATTCAGGTGTGATATCGTCGTTGATTTTTGATTTAACAATCACCGTCGGAACTGCCGGAGATAAAATAAACAATCTGGAAGCATTAGACTGGTAATCGGTGTTTCTGCTGGCAGTTCCACCTTTAATCACCAGATTGATTTGCTGAGGAGAGGTAATATTAGCACATTGAAGCGTGAAGGCTTCAGTACTGTCTCTGTTCTCTTTACTGATAGAAGTAGTGGTTGTAAAATTGAACACAGGTACTGTCAGATTAGCAACATCCGTCATTCTTCTTGGGAACATGATGTAACCACTGGTATACGGAGTTGTAGCATCATTCTGAGCACCAATACCAGTTAGGTTGAAGAATCCAGTTGGAGCTGGTTTTCCGTCAATATCAGTTTCGCTGTCAATTACTGCAGTGAATGTTCCTGAAGATGTCTGAATCGTAACATTCGCAGTTGTATTTGGAGCAAGTGCTGTGCTAGGCCATTCTGAAGGATTTGCAAGTTTAACAAGATTAAATTTCACCAGATCAGATTCAGTAGTCTCCGCTAAAGCAGTTACAACTTTCGCATTCTTTAGTGTTCTGCCTGATCCTAATTTAATGATGGTATCTAACTGAGAAATGGCACTCATACCATTTATCTGGGCAATGCGACCATACACCTGAACGCTATCACCCTCTGTTACTGTATATCCTTTATTACTTCCGTTAACTACCTGAATGCCTCCGGTGTTGTCCATTAAGGTAAATGATGTTCCATTCGGAGTTGTTCCCATGTTCACACCATAAACCACACCTCTGAGCACACAGTGTACATTTAAACTGTCGAGGATAAAATTGGGAGATTTTGCAGAGATTACTTTTACCACTTTATACTCTGGTAAGTCGTTGTCCAGAATAGTTACTCTGAAAGTATCAGGTTTTGCAATACGAGCATTAAAAGAGTTTCTGATAACGAATACGGCATCTTCTCTAGGCTCACTTAAATTATCATTGATAATTGGCACATTAATAATTAAACTATCCGGATCAGAGGCATCAAATGATAACAACTGAGGAGAGAACGTAAAGTCGCTGCCAGCCTGAGCATTTTTAGGATCATTGTCGTAAGACAAGATGATATCGCTCTGGAAAATATTACCAAGATTTCTGTTGATTCTGATTTTTACAGAACCTGCGCTTTCGCTTACCGTTAATTTGTTATTAGCAAATCTGAACTGAGATGGTGCGTCATCATCTTCGATAATCAATGTCATCAGAGAATCTGTACCAGCAATGGCAGGTGAAGTCGGATTGCGAAGCACCAGAATAACGGTATCATTGCGGTCTTCACTTCTGCTGTCGTTCTGCAGGTAAATATTGAATTCTAAACTATCAACAACTTTACCACCCGGAAAACGAACGGTTGTATCAACATTGTTGCTACCCATTTTAAAGTCCATCGGAATAAAGGTACTGTCAGATTTAGTTTTTAGCGCTACTTTTACGTTAGTAGCAGAATTTGAACCACTGTTGATTTTAAGTTTTACTTTTAAGATACCAGCATTTTCTTTAACTGTCACTGATTTCTTAGCAAAGCTTACAACAGGTATATCGTTATCTGTAATATTAATAGAGTGTGTAGTCTGGAAACCTATTCTTGCATTTACAGGATTATTCAAACGAATCGCCACGTTTTCTGTAGGCTCACTTGCAAAGTCGTCAAAAATTCTGACTCTGATAGTATCTGTTGCTTCTCCATATGGTTTAAAGGTGAACGGGAAAGTAGAAAGAATGCTGTAATCTGTGCCATTGGTAGCAGTTCCTGCATTAACGAATGCACTGACTTTGCTTGAATCTGCATTACCATATCTTCTTCTGACAACTGCTTTCACAATGGTGTTAGATTCAACAAGATTGGTGGTATTGACTACAAATTCAAATTCAGGTTTTACTAACGGAGCATAATCACTTTTAATGACAACTGCTTTCTTAGCTCCTCCTCTTCTATCCATTGTAGAATCGGTACCCCAGATAGCATCACTCTCTTTGTTTGCAAAGATGATGGTATCAAATCCAGGATCACGACTTTCGATACGCTGAATACCTGCTGACAGGTCGTTAGGGATGATTGCACCCCATGCACCTGATGTGCCGTTAACCTTGTTGTTATACCAGGTTGGCATGTTAGAGAAAGAAATAGACTCACTCTCGGTGTAAGAAATTGCAATCGGACGGGTAGTCATGCCATTAACATCATCGTATAATGCGACAATACTTTTAGCAGGAGCAAATGAATTACCATAAATGGCAGTACCGCTATTGCTGTTGTTTGCCTGAGAAAAACCCAGAACTTTAATAGAATCATTGATATAGTATTTAACCGGCATTGGTGTACCTGTACCAATTTCTTCCATAACAATCATTGGATAGATATAGCTGCCAGGCGCAAATCTGGAATCGTTGGTGTAAATAGCACCGAACCAGCCCAGGTAATCACCCATCCCTAATGACAAGGTGATGGTATCGTGTCCGCCGGCTGTAGATAAATCGGGACTGCTGATGGTGCCCCAGGTACCGTTTTGTCTAACCACTACCGGAATACCAACACCAGTGGTAGTCGAACTTCCTGTATCTGACAGACTGATAAAACGCGCAAAGTACTTGTACCTTGAACCTGGATTTAAACCAGAAACTCTGGCCTGAAACATAATTGGTAATCTGGTGGAATCTGCCCCTGCACTTCCAGTCGATCCACAATACTGTGGCACACGTTCTCCCATCATCTGACCCAGACTAGGCTTTTGTGCCTTAGCCGTCAATGCACAGAACATTGCCAACATCAAAATAGTAAAATTATTGACTTTCATTTGTATCTTTTTTTGCAAATATAACGAATTTACTTGATTGATATACAAAGGGCAAACACACTGATTTTCAAATTTCCCTGACTTTTTAAAACTGATGCGCAAGCCTCCAGTGTTGCTCCGGTGGTAATCACATCATCAACTATGCCCACGTGCTTCAGATCGCCTGTATAACCAGCAACAAATCCTGACTGCAT
>JBJTNS010000049.1:0-3407 GCA_046074245.1 Chitinophagaceae bacterium
AAATACATGGTGAAAGTAAGGGATATTGAAAACGCAAAAGCATAATTACCTAAAATAACAAATCAAAAATGATTCACGATTCAGTCATAAGACCACAGTTGGTAACAGGCGATAAAACTCTGCATGATGTTACCACCGAAATTTGTCGTCCAATTGAAAACAAACCTTCTACATCATGGACAGTAGGCTTCATCCTTTCTGTTATTTTCCTTGGTATATTAGGTTTAACATTAGGTATCACTCTAGCCTTCGGTATTGGTACCTGGGGTTTGAATAAATCAGTTCAGTGGGGTTGGGATATCACCAACTTCGTATTCTGGGTTGGTATCGGTCACGCTGGTACCCTGATCTCGGCGATTTTGTTACTGTTCAGACAGAAATGGAGAATGTCCATCAACAGATCGGCTGAGGCTATGACCATCTTCGCCGTTATGTGTGCTGCGATTTTCCCTCTGTTCCACATGGGTCGTATCTGGGTGGGTGGTTACTGGGTATTCCCTTTGCCAAATGCCTTCGGTTCATTATGGGTAAACTTCCACTCACCATTGTTATGGGACGTGTTCGCGATCTCTACATACTTCTCTGTATCGTTAGTATTCTGGTACCTGGGTTTAATTCCGGATATCGCTACTGTAAGAGACAGAGCGACCACAGCCGGAAGAAAATTCTGGTATAACTTCTTCTCAATGGGATGGACTGGTTCTGTTAGAACCTGGAACAGATATGAGGTTGTTTCCTTGATTCTGGCAGGTATTTCTACGCCGCTGGTATTATCGGTTCACACGATTGTATCGATGGACTTTGCTACCTCGGTTGTACCGGGATGGCACACTACCATCTTCCCTCCATATTTCGTAGCTGGTGCGATCTTCTCTGGTTTCGGTATGGTGTTAACCCTTTTGGTTATCGCAAGAAAAGTAATGAACTACCAGGATTATATTACCATCGGTCACTTAGAAGCTATGTGCAAAGTGGTGATGTTAACAGGTACCATGGTTGGTCTGGCTTATATCACCGAGTTTTTCGTTGCTGCTTATTCTGGTGTTGAGTACGAACAGTACGCCTTCATCAACAGAGCAACAGGACCATACTGGTGGGCATACTGGAGTATGATGACCTGTAACCTTATTGCACCTCAGGTGTTCTGGTTCAAATGGGCACGTACTACACCGTGGTTCATCTTCATGTTGTCAATCGTTGTAAACGTAGGTATGTGGTTCGAGCGTTTCGTAATTATCGTAACCTCCCTGCACAGAGAATACCTGCCATCTGGCTGGGTAATGTACTCTCCAACAATGGTTGAGATCGGCCTATTCTTAGGTACTTTCGGGCTTTTCTTCACATGTTTCTTCTTATTCAGCAAATTCCTGCCCGTGATTAACATGGCTGAAGTGAAGGGTATTTTGAAAAACAGAGAATAATCATTTCAATAAACAGATAAATGATAGACAGTAAATTATATCTTGACAAGAACAAAACAGTAATGTTCGGAATTTTTGAAAATTCTGATAAGTTCTTAGAAACAGTTGCTCATGTGCATGAAAAAGGTGCAAGCATCATCGATTGTTACACACCATATCCTATTCACGGAATAGAAAAGGCAATGGGTTTAAAGCGTTCATTGCTACCTGTAGGTGCTTTCATCAGTGGATGTTTAGGTTTTATCACTGCAGCTACCATTCAGTTGTATATGATGCATTTCGACTGGCCAATCATCATCGGTAACAAACCGACAATTGGTGTGAGTTTCGTTCCTGTATTATTCGAAATGAGTGTTCTGTTCACTGCCTTCGGTATGGCAATCATGTTCTTCACCAGAAGTAAAATGCTACATGGTAAAATGCCTTCTGAACTTGTTGATCTAAGACAAACCGATGACAGAATGGTTGTAGCTATTGCAACTGATGGCGAAGGTGTCAACAAATCAGAATTAAGCAATATGTTAATTAACGGCGGAGCAGTAGAAGTGAAAGAAAGAACCAATCATGGTTATGATGATTTCACTGATGTGGTTATCGCTACCGGAAATTCAACTAATAATAGTTCTAATCACTAATTAAGGAGTAAGCAAAAAATGAAGAAATCAATATTTATCATCAGTGCTTTGACCATCGTGTCTCTTTCATCTTGCTGGTGGAAAGCAGGTGGCAATGATCCGGGTATAGAATATGCCCCTGATATGTACTACTCCAAAGGTTATGAGCCAATGAGTCAGTTTTCAGATTCTAGCAAATACCGTTACAACCCTTATTTCATGACTATGAGAGAGCCGGTTGAAGGTACCGTTGCTATGGGTCAGTTAGATTACCAGTATCCATATGATAATACCCCTGAAGGCTACGAAGCGTCTGCAGGCAATAGCATGAATATAACCCTTGATGAAAAAGATCAGTTAGAAGGCGAAAGATTATTCGCTATCTATTGCTCTCCTTGTCACGGTGCTCAAGGTGGTAACGATGGTGCTGTTTCTAAAAAACAAGCTGTACTTAAACCAAGCTGGGCTAACTACCAGGATAAATACGTGCAAAACCTGCCTATCGGTAAAATTTATCACGTTATGACCTATGGTAAAAACAGTATGGGTAGCTATGCTTATGCATTAACACCTAAAGAAAGATGGAGCATCGCTACCTATGTTAAACGTTTAAGTTTAATGGATAGCACAGGAATGATTCCTCCAATTCAGGTAATTAATGGTATTAAAGGTGCCGCAGTTGTTGATACTGCCGCTGCCGCAAAAATGCCAATGAACGCAACTAAATCAGAACCTAAAAATAATAAGTAAAATGAGCCACGGACACGACATTCATATTCATCAGGAGAATTACAAGTTTACAGGTAAAGCAAAAACCCTGAGCTTATCTCTTTTAGTGATTGGTATCGTACTTACAGTTATAGGTATCTTCACCATTCCAAGAACTCAAACTCACCATAACGAGGCTGCTGTGGCTGAAACCGCTACGCATGCTACTCACGACACTCATGCTTCTGTTGCAGAATCAGAAGAACACCCAGGTATCAATATCAATGGTGTTGACGTTGGTCACAGCGACGAGCAAGTATACCCTGTTAAAGTTGAACACCCAAAACCATGGTATACCAGAATATATGTTAACCTTTTAATTAATGGTTATTTCTTATTGCTGATCTCTGTTTGTGGTCTGTTCTTCTTCGCTTTGCAATATATTGCCAATGCAGGTTGGGCAACTTCTATCCTGAGAGTTCCTCAGGCTATGAGTACCATCTTCCCAATAGGTGCTATCATCATCCTTTTCGTTTTCTTAATGGATGGCGAGAATATCTACCACTGGGTACACTACGAACACCAGCACATCGCTAAAGGTGCCGATGGTTTCGATCCAAACCTGGATAATAAATCATGGTTCCTGAATACCAAAATGGCATTA
>JBJTNS010000050.1:0-10537 GCA_046074245.1 Chitinophagaceae bacterium
CACCTGAAGAACTGCCACCGGTTACACCACCTGATGCACCAGCAGATCCGGCACCTCCAGCAGCAGTCCAGCCGGCTGTGCCGCCACCGCCACCTGGACGAGAGCCTGCACCTGCGTTCCCGCCGGCACCGCCTGCAAATCCTGTACCAGTTATTACTGTACCACCGGCACCGCCTGTTGTGCCACTAGCGCCGGCACCGCCGCCGGCGGCACAAAGCACTGTTCCACCACTAGTGACAACGTTACTTTGGTCTCCTGCAACGCTTGAGCCTAAATAAAATCCTACGTTTATAGTCAATACTTGACCCGGTGTGACAGCTACTGAGTTAACATAAGAAAGTGCTCCGCCACCACCACCTGCAGTTGTGCTTCCGCCACCGCCAGCGCCTATACATGCGATAGATATAGAGGTGACACCTACAGGAACAGTCCAAGTAGTAGAGTTCTCGAAAACTACTTCTTGAGTAGATATGTTGTTTATTCCTATCCCTGCTTGTGCAAACATGATTATGTCAATCCACTTCCTGAAATAACATAAGAGTTTGTGCCATAACATATAACTGTTGCAACACCATACTGTGCAAGGGTTCTGTTACCAGTAGATGCTGTACCTGCATATCTTAATGTCACGCTAGCACCTTGTGTAATAGTCTGACTAGAAGCTGAGTTATTGAAAATTACAAAGTTTTGCCCTGCTGTCATTGCAGTAGTAGTAGCAATAGTCAGTCCGCCGAATGTAAGATCGATGTACTTACCATTATCACTTGCTTGAACTGTATATGCGGTTGACTGAGAGTTCTGAGGTAGTGTCGCAGGACCTGAGTATCCAGAAACACCGCTAGTGCCAGACCAACCGCTAGTGCCAGTGAACCCCGAAGCACCCGAATAGCCGCTTACGCCTGACCAACCAGATACACCTGAATAACCGCTTACGCCTGACCAACCTTGCTGTCCTACTGTCGCAGTAAGCTGCCAAGTACCTTGTGCTGAGTTATATATACATTCGATTGTGATGCCAGCCATGTTTACTAGAACATCATCTACATAACCTTCAATAGTAGAACCGTTACGACCGATAGTTAAGTTATTCACTGCCCAGCTAGAGCCATCAGTAATAACAACGTATGTACCTGTGACAGGACTAGATGGTAAATTAACAGTGAAGGGCCCACCACTTGTATCTGCTATAATACGCTGATTATTCGTCGAAGTGTATGGTCCTGATGTTACGAGAGTCCATGGTGACAATGAACCACTGAAGCCAGAGAATCCTGATGTGCCGGCTCCCGAGAAGCCAGAAATACCTGAGTAGCCTGATACACCTGATGATCCTTGGCTACCTGAATACCCAGACACACCACTTGCGCCGGTTCCTGAATAACCAGAGAATCCTGATATACCTATACCACTATAGCCGGATACGCCAGAGTACCCACTTAGGCCTGAATAGCCACTTAGACCTGAACCACTATAACCACTTAGACCTGAATAACCAGACCATCCTGAACTGCCACTGAACCCACTGATTCCTGAGAACCCACTAACACCTGAATACCCACTGATTCCTGAGCCACTAAAACCAGATACACCTGAATAACCACTTACTCCAGTGTATCCTGACACGCCTGAATAGCCACTTAGACCTGAACCACTATAACCACTTACACCTGAGGTGCCGCTTGTACCTGAATATCCACTTGTGCCTGTATAACCTGAAACACCTGAATATCCTGAAGTACCTGATGCACCAACAGCACCAGAGTAACCTGAAGTACCTGATGCTCCGCTAGCACCACTGAAGCCGCTTACGCCGTTAACTAGTGCTAGTATAACGTCTAGATTATTTGCAAAGTTAGAAGTACCGGTTCCGCCTGACGACACTAATGTAACCGGGAATGCCCAATAACTTCCGGTCTTCGTAGGATTACCGTTTACACGCCAATCTTGATAGTTTGAACTATTACTACTATCTTGAATAGTAATTTCTTCGGTATTCTTGATCATTGCCAAGAATATATCAATATCAATGTTGTCTTGTGTTACTATATTGACGTTCAGTATCGATGCATTTACTTGAATTGCATGATTGTATAACAAATGTCCACTACCAGGATCACCTGATGTAGTTGTGGTATTTGTTTGATATTTGAACCATGAGCTAGACACACCTGGTTGTCCGGCTGCTCCTGAAGTTCCTGACTGACCAGAATAACCAGAATACCCAGAGAAGCTAGAGTATCCTGACAATCCACTATATCCGCTTGCACCAGAGTACCCAGAGACCCCAGATATACCTGAATAGCCGGAAGCGCCACTATATCCAGATGTACCAGTGAATCCACTTACACCTGAGTAACCTGATAATCCGCTGTAACCCGAAACACCTGAAGTGCCGCTAGCACCACTATATCCACTTACACCTGAACCACTATATCCACTTACACCTGAATAACCTGAAGTTCCTGATGCACCAACAGCACCAGAGTAACCCGATACACCAGAATAGCCGCTCTTACCGCTGGTGCCAGCAGGTCCTTGCCCGCCTGCAATAGAATCTACAACTGCTACATAATCAACTTGTGTCGTATGTGATGTGTTCCCTGAGTTACTATGATACAATCGAACTGTACATACACCTGCATTCAAATAAGGGGTGCTAGAAATGACGCCTAGTTGGAACTGAGTAAATACACCAAGTCCAGTATACGAGCCAATAGCATCCCATGTTGATGTGGTATAGTTGTACAACTGGATATAAACGATATGACCAGATGACGCCGTATAGTTTATATTCAGGTCAATTTGGTTAAAACTGGTAACTCCAGTGAATCCTACATCAAAGTACCATGCAGGAGTAATGCCTGATCCATCAGTAAGGATATAATAGTCACCGTCGTTGAATACTTGCACACTGTACAAATTACCAGATACATATACTCCACCTGTCAAATTGACAGATTGTGCTGTGTATGTTATTGTTTCTGGCGTAGAACCTGAGTATCCTGAAACACCAGATGCTCCACTTATACCTGAATAACCTTGGGCGCCGCCTCCGCCCCCGCCCATACTTTGTACCGGGATGATCGATGCATCACTTACTACTGATAAGTTTGTTGTACCTTGCTTAACAATAATATATGCTCTATGCACAAAGTACTTGAATGCAGGATCGATTGTTGGGTTTTCAGTCTGTATTCCTGTAATCGCATCGTTCATCGATGCATACATTGCTTGACCGTAT
Source organism: Chitinophagaceae bacterium (assembly GCA_046074245.1). GTDB lineage: Bacteria > Bacteroidota > Bacteroidia > NS11-12g > UBA955 > JABMMZ01. Next base: position 3,242 of record JBJTNS010000050.1, read on the forward strand.
GTGATATAAACGTTGGGTGTAGTCGTTGGGTTAGCTGCTACGTATACTCGCTGAATAGTATAGTATCCGGCTGTTACACTAGCTAACGTACCAGTGCCATTATCGTAGTTGTTAGGATTAATGTTTGTAGTCAGACTACCAACGATGTAATCACCCGGTGTCGAATCTCTATACTGATACTTGAATGCTTGTGGATTTGCCGCGTCTTGTGTTGTTAAGTTAGGATTCTGATATCCATTAGCCGCATTGGCGTTCATACGCCATATCTCACCTGCTGTTCTTTGAATCTGTAAGTTGGTGCCGGATGCAGAAATAAAGTTACCAGTGATATTGATAGCACCTAATGCATCATACAAATCTTGCATGTATGCTTGTCTGTCAATTAACAATGCAGGTTCATATAACACGGCATTGATATTAGTTTGATTCTGATGTACTATACGACCAAGGTATAGACTTGTTCTGTATGCAGCGCCATCATACGGCGAACTCGATTGTATCAAGTTACCGTTAATATCTACTGCAATATATGTTCTAGGATTAGTCGTTAGATATGTAGGTGTTATTCCGGTGAATGGCCCGAACGATACTTTAGTGACGACTGGATTAGTTGGATCACTGTTGTCAATGATATAACCAATACCACTGGCAACGTTGAACTTGGTAGTGTCGGCATTTATTGCTAATTGACCACCTGTTTGAACACCTGTACCGACTGAGTTGTAGAATAATGTCTGGTCTGCTGCTACTCCACTAAAACCACTTACACCAGATGATCCAGTTGCACCGCTTGTACCAGAGTATCCACTAACGCCCGATATACCTGAGTAGCCTGAAATACCAGACCCCGAATAACCAGATATACCTGTATATCCACTGAAGCCACTGACACCACTGCTGCCGGAGTAACCTGATATACCAGATCCACTGAATCCTGATCGTCCTGAATAGCCGCTGAGTCCTGAAGTCCCGCTATACCCACTTATACCAGAGTAACCAGATACACCACTAAACCCTGATGTGCCTGCGCTGCCGGGCGTGCCGCTATACCCTGAGTAGCCCGAAGTACCTTGTGCCCCTGATTGTCCTGAGAAGCCACTAACACCATTTACAAGAGCAACGATTACACTTGCGTTATTTGCAAAGTTAGAAGTACCAGTGCCACCTGATGTTATTAACGTTACCGGGAAAGTCCAATATGTGCCGTTGTTAACTGGATTACCACTTACACGCCAATCTTGATAGTTTGTGCTGTTAGTGCTGTCTTGGATTGTGATTTCTTCAGTATTTGTAATCATTGCCAAGAAAATACCTACGTCGATATTGTCTTGTGTTAGATTGTTAATACTTATTGTAGTAGAGGTTATTTGAGTGTTTTGATTATATAACAAATATCCACTAGTAGGATCACCGGTAGTGATTGTAGCTTTTACATTATACTTAAACCATGAACTAGAAACGCCCGGTTGTCCAGTAGCTCCTGATGTACCACTCGCACCGGAGTATCCACTAAACCCAGAGAAACTTGAATAACCTGATAGGCCTGAGTGCCCTGACGCACCTGAATAACCACTTACACCAGAAGTGCCAGATGCGCCAGACCAACCACTTACACCTGATGCTCCGTTAGTTCCTGAGTATCCAGATGTTCCACTTGCACCAGTATATCCACTCACCCCTGATGCGCCAGTATAGCCGCTTACTCCCGAGAAGCCACTAGTACCTGAATAGCCACTTACTCCAGAGGCACCTGAGTATCCGGATGTCCCGCTTGAACCAGAGGCACCTGTTGTACCACTGGTACCGGAATACCCACTTGCTCCTGATGAGCCGCTATATCCCGAAACACCCGTATATCCACTAACACCAGACGCACCATTTGCACCAGAGTAACCAGACAGGCCTGAATAACCACTAGTGCTAGCCCCCGACTGTCCTGATTGTCCTGAATAGCCACTAGGACCCGTTGCTCCGCTGTAGCCACTTATACCTGATCCTGAATAGCCACTGACACCTGATAAACCAGTTGAGTTTGATACCCATGAAGTGCCGTTCCAAATCCATGACTTGTCGCCGGATACATATACTTGATTTAATGATGGATTTGAAGGGAAATTTAATGCCATAGTAATTATTTTAAATTCTTCTAATATTTATCTCTGTTAAGCCCATACTACTTTAGGTTGCTGCGGATGTACTTCATATTCCGTTAATGATGAAACGTCAAATGAGTCATCTATGACTCTTAAATTAAGATGATATCCATCATACCCTAGCATTTCACCTATTACCCATGCTGCGTATTGATGTGTATTTGGTATGATACTAGAAATAGTATCTTGATCGACGTAAATCATTCCCAACGGCTGTAGTACAGTTATCATTTGCTCGTTGTCAATAAAACGTAAATAGATATCAGTCATGTGTTGGGTCCGGTTATAGTTTTTAATGCATCCAACGATAGGGGTTTTGGAACAAAGGATAGACGCTTTAAATATCCATTGAGCACATAAGCTCCTCCCGTAGTCCACCCTATAGAAAGAGTCGTTAATCCTCTAGGGGGAAACGCCATACTATTCTGAAGTGCCGGCGTTACTGACGATGTACCTGATAACCCTATGCCATAATATGATTGGCTTACAGAAAATGAGGTTTTATAGAATATGTTAGGTACTAGTGTTCCATAACTAAAATAAACGTTACTGCTATTTGTAGCTACGCCGGCACGTACAAATCCAGTTTGTGATGACACATAGACTCTATCTGCTGCTCCAGTAGATCCGTCTAGAGAGAACACCATGCACACATTCGATGGATAGTTAAATGACGCTTCGCTGTAAAAATTTCCACCCAAATAACCGTTATTCCACCAAGCATTTAAAACTGATCCTGAAATTGAAGCTACGTCGGCGCTCCTGGTGGCGGAGGCTGAGAAGGTAAGAATTGGACTAGTTGCAAATGCACCGTCTTCTATTTGGCCATAGTCTACAGCCACACTGTCGCCGGCAGTCGCTAATTTAATACCAATGCACGGATTGATAACTGTACCAGTCAGTACCACTCGGCGCCACTCATTAGCAGAGAGTTCAACGGTTGACCAAGTAGAGCCGTCAATTGTGGTTTGTACGCTGCCGGTTCCTGTAATACGTTTGAGATACACAGAGCTAGTCCGGGTACCAGACCCAAGGGCAACCGGTTGCATCAAGAATGCATTGTCAGATGATGCAGTAACGCTGGATGCAGAATTAGATATACCATCTATTCCGATTTGGTCTTTTGAGACCGTTACATTTTTTTTAGTATACCCGCTCGTCAATGCAGAACCATTGGTATATGTATACGCACCCAAAGTTGCTATTTCCAATTGGGCTCCCCATATATAAATACCCGATGTGCCGTCCCCTGTATATACAGGAGGTGATGTTCCTGTTAGCGCAGTGTTCGTAACACCGTATGAAACTGCATAACCATTATTATTACTATAAGTAGTGTATATAGTTATACGTTTCCATTGGGAACCTACGTCTTCTACTGTAGCAGATACCGCAGTATTATCTCTTTCATAAAATCTTGCATATGTACCGGTAGTTAAATCCACGACTAAACCATGATTATTGTTAGATGCTATCTGGGTGATACTTATTACAAGATAATTCAATTCAGCGGGTTTTGCGTATATCGATAGTGCTACTGTACCACTAGGGATCAGCGTAATTAGGTTTTGGTTGGCATATATTATAGGATACGTTTCTTCGACTGGAGTTCCACCTATTAACTTTGAGGCGGTCGTTGTAGAATCGGGTGCAATTGCTGCGTCTGATATTATTGTAGCTCCGGATTTAATCCAGTATGAGGCTGAAAAATTTTGTGAGTATGTCAAGTAATTTACTCCTTGATTAGACCCACCGTATGTCCAATCTCTACACCATAACATACGATTAGTTCGAGATTCTTCAATTAATAATCCGTTGCAAGTAGTATTGTTGACTAGCGAAGTCGAGTCCGGAACATAACCACCACGATCAGTATATGAATTTAACGTTGGCCCTTGTTCTATTTGCACACCGTACACATAAACAAACCATGAAGTGCTTGATTCGATGTCCTGTCCTTGTATCGCTACAATAATTTGAGAGGAGACTGTAGTTGATGCAGTAAATGTATAGGAAACACGATACCATCCACCACCGACACTCATTATTTGCCCGTTTGTGCCGCCGCTTACTGACACAACTGTTCCTGTACTCAAGTCTAATTGAAGGCTAGTGTTGTTGAAGTTACTTGTCGATAGTGAAACCCGAGATTGCACACCTAGCTTCAAATATGCAGAAAGTGTGTAGGTGACCCCTGCAGTAAGGTTAACTGACTCTCGGATATCTCGACCACCTGGAATTCCGGTTACTGTGCAATACATAGACGATCCAAACCCACTAAGGTTATCCGGGGCTGCGATTGTATTTGGGGTAATAGATCCGTTTTTGAGCCACACTGAATTCGTAAAGTCGTTGCTGTAGCGTAGCAAATTCCTCTGTGCTAGCGGGGTTATATTAGCCCAATCAAATCTAGGAACATTATAACTTGAAGTAGTCGGTTGATATGTAGTGGCTGTGTTGCCGGGTTCTACTTGGGCTCCCCATATTAATACATCAAATGCATAGCCGGCGCCGCTGGTGGCAGCGATACCCCAGGTAATTCCGCCGGCGCCAATTTTAGTATACGTGTAAGTAAATCGTTGCCATGTATTAGTAACCGTCATCGAAGCCCCGGAAAACCCAACACCAGATTCCGATAAACCGACAACAACGTTTTGATTGGTGCCCGAAGTTGACTTCATATATACTGACACTGTTGCAATCGATCCAGCGGTAGTAGGCAATATCGTTTGCTGACCTAGTGCAAAGTTATATGCGCCGGAGATGTTAGTAATTAACCTTGTTGCAGTCTGTGTAGAATCAGGGGCTAGATCATAATTAGGTATAAGCGTGTTTACGTTAGTGCCTTTAATCCATGCCGGGTCAGCAAAGGTTTGTGATGCAGAGAAAAAGTTTGGATATATTAAACCATTCGTAGACAACGTACCGTCACTTTTTACATATGTAGCATTTGATGCTCTGGTGAAGGTTATAGCATCCATAACTCCACCGGAACCAACTCCTCGAATAAATCCACGGTTGTTAGAAAAATCCAAATCAAGAGTTGCAGTAGGAGTAGGCCATGTGCCTGACCACGGAGCCGCTGTAACTTTCTTTGCAAAATTTGGACCGCGTGTTAATCCAGCACCGACCCTAGATAGGTCAGTACCAGGTCTTAATCCTGTGGTAAGTTTCTCAGCCATTTAATTAATATTCCTCTATTAATGCACATGCTGAGATATAATAAGATGCTGTAACAGCGGGTACTGATACTAATAACTTAGTGCCTGCTTTTAATGGTATTACACGTTTACCGTTACTGTCATAAGGTAGTGAAGGTATCAATGTACCACCTAATAAATCGATAGATGCCGCAGTGCCGTTGGATCCAGACGCTAGCGGTATGTTAACTGCTCCCAATAAGTTTATGACCCCAGACCCAACATCTTGAACCCACAAACTCATTACTCTAGCTGCTGTGTCAGTTGAAGAAACGTTAATTGCTTTAACCACTGCGTCATTAGTAGATGCTGTGTACACCGTTTTAACTACACCAACTGTTAATGCAAATGTAGCATTACTACTACCAGTATCGACTGCTGCTGCGTTTGCTGCTGCGGTGGGGCCGGCGCCAACTGTATATTGTCCTGTTTGTACTATCGACGGTGCACCGACTACATATCCTGCACCTGCTGCTCCTAATACTGTCATAGTCCATGAGGCTGCTCCGGCACCACCTGATACTTGTGTGCCGCCTGCCGCGGTAAATGTTCTTGTACCCGGAGTCAAGTTTGTTCCAGGAGACGTAACACCAACTTGAACTAGTTGATAAACATCACTACTGTTAAACATAAGTGAAACAGTATTTAAATTTTGTGTAAAGTTAAGATTCGTTGATTTTGCCATGTTAGTATCCCATTAAAGCTAAGTTTAGCTGTGATTGTGCTGCAAGCGTTAGACCACCTGGGTTTGCCCACTCCATATCGTAGTCTGTCTCAGACGCTTTTGCTAATATTTGTCCTGTCGTGCCGCCAGTAGGTATTCCCATACCACTATACCCTGAATACCCAGATATACCTGTTATTGCGGGATACGCATCTACCCACTGTGATGAATCACTATCTACATAGTATATCTTCAACGCACCTTCGTCATCGTTCCACCAAAGATTTCCCGCAGCAGGTGATGATGGCGGGCTATCCGATATAGTTACATTAGCAGATGCTCCACTGAATCCCGAATAACCGCTCAACCCGGTGCCACTGAATCCAGATGTACCGGAGTATCCACTCACGCCTGAATATCCACTAGCTCCATCTGCGCCCGAGTATCCATTCACACCAGAATAACCTGAATATCCACTAGCTCCATCAGACCCGGTTCCGCCTGAATAACCACTTACGCCTGAATACCCTGATGCACCAACAGTACCGTTACTTCCAGAGTAACCTGAATATCCACTAGCTCCATCAGACCCGGTTCCACCTGAATAACCACTCACCCCCGAGTAACCGCTTGCCCCATCGGAACCAGTGCCTCCGCTATATCCACTAACACCTGAATAACCCGATGCACCGATAGATCCATTGCTACCTGAATACCCCGATGTTCCTGATAGGCCCAGTGCGCCAGAGTATCCACTCGCGCCTGAATATCCACTAGCTCCATCAGACCCGGTTCCACCTGAATAACCACTTACGCCTGAATACCCTGAATAGCTAGAGTATCCTGACAATCCGGAGAAGCCAGAATATCCACTAGTACCCGAATATCCGGAGGTTCCTGATTCTCCTGAATATCCTGAATAACCACTAACACCGTTTACTAGTGCTAGTATCACATTTAAGTTGTTGGAAAAATTGGTTGTGCCCGTGCCGCCTGATCCGATAATGTTAATTGGGAAAGCCCAATAATCTCCGTAGTCAGTGGGGGCGCCTGTGATAATCCAATCTTGAAAGTTGTTGCTATCGCTAGCATCTTGTACTGTGATTTCTTCAGTCTCATTAAGTAGTGCTAGAAATATCTCAACGTCAACTCCGCGCTGAGTCCAAATGCTTACTTGTATCTGTGACGATGCTGACTGTAGAGAATTATTGTAGGATATATATCCAGATCCAGGATCTCCTGACAAAGCAGCGGTGTTTATTTTATAGTCAAACCATGT
>JBJTNS010000051.1:0-2920 GCA_046074245.1 Chitinophagaceae bacterium
CATAAATTTTAACATTTAATTTGAGCACAAATACACAGTAAGTATAAAGTCCTATCCCTTGCAACTGTCTTATAATCAAATATATAAAAAAGAATATTAATTCTCAAGTTTATTTCCTTTTCCTATTTTTTATATTGCAAGCCTCTCATTTTCAGGTTGATAATTTTTGTGTTTTTCAATAAAAACCGTTAAAATTGATCCTTTACAGGGACTGAACAGACAATAAAGCCGCTGAATTATTCTTAAAGAATTCCTCAGAAATGGCTCATAAATTAAGTAGAAAAAACTGACGCATTAGAAGTGAAGCATCTATCCAGTAAAAAATTGTAACTATCTACTATTTAATATGATAGAGATGCAATAGATGCTAAGAAGAGTATAAAAACTTCTATTTATTTACCAAATAAATAGAATATTAAATATATTAAGAAGCACACACAGGTGAGTACGAAACCGGAAAGTTACAGGAATTGGTGATGAAGCACTTTTTTCCAGCAGCTACATGCAGGGCATTTGCTTCTTCTTCTCTGCCTGTTTCAGAGATAATAACTTTAGGGTATAAGGTTACCTGAGTAAATCGTCCACCATTTCCGGGATTTTCTTCCATAATACCTACAGGTTGATCAATATAGCTTTGTACAGTTATACCGGCATCTGCGCAAAGATGCAGAAACCAAAGCATGTGACAGGAGGAAATAGCGGATAAGAGCATATCTTCAGGATTTATCTTAGTTCCATCACCTCTGAAAACAGAATCTGCCGAACCCAATTGATTATCTTTTCCATCTATTGCTATTGTATAATTACGATCATATGCCGCATAATTTGAAGTACCTTCTCCCCTGTTTCCAGTCCACTGAATGGTTTGAGTATATTGATGAATTTTCATGAATGTTTTTGGTGTTGCAAATTTAATCCCAGACTTAATATATGTGCAAATAAGCCATCATTACGGTAATAATAGGCATATCTTAGCTGAAATTGTTTCAATAGCCAGTTCTTTCGCAAAGTATACTGATCATTTATTTTGAATTCTAAACCACTTTTAATCGAATAAAATCTGCTGAAGTCGTAGTCGGAGCAATAGTATAACTCATCAGGACTATGCATTGCGAACGGAGCAAAGTATTTTGAGGCCGACTGGGTATAGAAACGAGCAAAAGGACTTAAGACAAGACCATTTTTAAGTTTTACGGATGTTTCATTTTCGAAGCCCAGGGCATGTATTCCAAAATTATCGGCATAAGATTCCAGGGTATTTTTGACGATTACATGTCCTCCTCTGAATGAATTCCATTTGAGAGCAAATGCCAGTTTAAGTCGTTGTTCGGGCAAATTTTCAACTCTGGTTTCCGAATTATTAAAAACTACTCTATGAAACGGCGTTGAAAGCAATCCATTTTGTAGGGTTATTAGAGGAAACAGTCCGATAAGGTTTCTTTTATTGACAATTTGCGTCAGACCGAGCTTTAGGTTATAGGATTGTCTTTTTTCTGTATCAAACCAGTTAGTTGCTCTTAATTCGGAGGGATAGATCAATCTTACAGGTTTGCGGTAATTAGGATTAAGGCGTCCCCACCTGAGGTCATCGAAGTAACATTTGGATTCGATGAGCCAGTCGCGCATCTTATTTTTAGATGTCCCTTTCAAAGTAAAGGCAACAGGAAGAGAGAGATAATCGGATTCAATAGAGAAACCGGAGCCCAGTTCGGCATTGATTTTATTGGTGAAAGTTTTAGCAATGGACAGGTTTGCGTAAGTTCTGGCATCTTTTCTGGAAGCAGAAGATTGTACGAAATCGATATTATCAGTGGAGGCAGAAGTAATGAGATCAGTTCCAGTTTTCAGTTTCCAGCTAATTGTATTAGTCGAGCTAACAATTGAGACCGAAGGCGCAAAAACGATTAACTTCTCTGTTCCCTGTCCACCAGTTACAGCCGAATGCACACCATCCTGGATGTATTGGCTATACAGAATATCAACTTCTGTTTTTCTTAGTTTTTTCTTAACAAAAACTGAATCTCTGACAGACGCTTTTGCAGAGTTGAAAAGAAGTAAAGCAAGAGTAGCTGCGAGGTAGACTTTTTTTAACATAGTTTTAGTTGCAACCACAGCCCCCGCTGGATTTACCACCATCTGAGGGACTGGCACCTTCGCGGATACTTTCTATATAGAGTTCAAAATTTTTACCATTTGAGCCAGACATTTTCATCTCAGGATCGTTGACATAAACCATTTCGTATGGTTTTAGAGAGGCACATGAAGAAACAATCAGCGTTAGAAATAACAGCGGGAGTTTATTTTTCATATTCAAAAATACTATTTTCAGACAGGTGTACCTTATTAAATTCATCCACAATTAGTGTATGAGTACCGGGAAGCTGATTGATCAGGAAGAGGCCATTTTCAATTCCGAGTACATAAACTGCAGTTGCCAGGGCATCTGATAATTCGGCTGATGGAGATATAACAGAAACACTTCTGAGGGATTTACAAGGTTTTCCATTAACAGGGTTAATTGTGTGGCTATATCTTTCATGATTAAACATGAAGTACTGTTCGTAATCTCCGGATGTTGCTATTGCAGCATCACTGATTGGAATCCATGCAATATTTTCAGCAGAATTCAGAGGATTGGCCACCCCTATTTTCCATACATTTCCAGAGGCATTATGGCCCAGAGTGCATAGATCACCCGCTGCGCTTATTACCCCATTTTCTAATCCCATGCCTTTCCAGAGCTTTTTCACCTGATCAGCCGCATACCCTTTTCCTATAGCTGCAAAACTGATAGACATACCAGGTTCGGGAAGGAAAACACTATTATGATGAGATAATTGTATTTTTTTATAACCAGTAAGTTTCAGACAGGATTGAATTACAAAATCATTTGGGAGTTGGAATTCTGCATTTCTAAATT
>JBJTNS010000052.1:0-5517 GCA_046074245.1 Chitinophagaceae bacterium
AAAACTGCTATACTGCTGCTGCAAAAGCTATGCAAAATAGCCTTGAACAGATCAATTCCTTAGAGAAAGCCGTTCTGCGATTGGATGAAGCATCTACTTTAAAAAGAGGTTTCAGCATCACCCGATTAAACAAGCAAGCCATTGACACCCTTGAGCAACTTAAGTGCGGCGATCAAATCAGCACCAGTTTCAAAGACGGACATATAATCAGTACCATAACAATCATACAAAAACATGAGCCAAACGCCTAATTACAAAGACGCTTTTGAAGAGCTACAACAAATAGTCACCGATATCGAAGAAGGTGATATTTCTGTTGACGAATTGTCTGAAAAAGTAAAACGTGCCGCCACCTTGATCAAGATCTGTAAAAAGAAACTGAGCAGTACCGAAGCCGATGTCAATGCCATCTTAAAAGACCTGGAAGAGGCCGAACAATAATGCCACTACCTATTCCTGAATACCTGGAAAACTGGCTGGCGCCAGACTGCAGCGACCACAATGAATACAAAGTGAGTGGCGCTATTGAATGCCTTTGTGGCCATACCGCCTTTAAAGTGGATTTTGTGGGTGAAGAGGATGATCAAAATGTCTATACCATACAAATCGAGAATCATCCCAATCCTGAATACAATGACTATTTTGCTTTGGTGATTCATATTACCTGTACCCAATGTTCGCGCACCCACACTTTATACGACAGACACCAGCATGGCTGGAATGGTTACGTAGCGGCCGAAGGAAAAGGGTTTCCTTACACCAAAGAAATGCTGCACAGCAAGTCATGTGAAAAATGTGGTAAAAAAGCTTTTAAACTGCATACGAGTATTTATTCTATGGGCAAAGTGGATTTCACAGAGAATGCTCCTGACAGACCAAAGGAACAATGGGTAAACGCTTTTGAGCGCATTACTGTTGATCTGACTTGTACTGATTGCGGTCATGCTCAAACCACTTGGCTGGATGACGAATGTATGTAAAGATTGATGACTTAATTCCTATATTTGTCACCAAGCAATAGCCCTTATGATTAAACTTGAAAGCATACAAACAGAAATAGATGCCTCTTATCTGTACGGTATTCTGGCAGATACAGAAGACGATCAGCATGTTGCAAAAGTCTTCAGACAGATGAGCGAGATAGAACTCGAACATGCCACCATTTTTATGAAACGGAATGGTTTGGATGCCTCGCATTTACCCGGACCATCAAGAAGAGCCCGCATTCTCAAAACCATAGGAAAATTGTTTGGCAACGACTATATTCTGGGTGTATTGCTTGACACCGAAAAAAGTTTGTCCAGTGGTATTATCGGTGCCCGTAAAAAAACCAATACCGAAAGTTCTATTTCTGATACTGCTCACGTTACAATCCTTAAAAATATTCTGAATCATAACAGCAATGTATCAGGACCGAATCTGGCGCGTTTTGAAAAACGCCATCGTTCGGTTGGAGGTAATGCTTTAAGAGCTGCTGTGCTTGGTGGCAATGACGGACTGGTATCCAATTTCAGTTTGGTAATGGGTGTAGCCGGCGCTAGTAGCGGTCAGCAAGAAGTATTGCTAACAGGTATCGCTGGTTTGCTGGCAGGCGCTTTGTCGATGTCGCTGGGTGAATGGATTTCCGTTAAGAGCTCACAAGAACTTTACGAAAACCAGATGGAACTGGAAATGGAAGAACTGGAGCACAATCCGGAAGGCGAAGAAAAAGAACTTGCCCTCATTTATATTTCTAAAGGCATTCCTGATGAACAAGCCCGTCAAATGGCCAAAGAGATCATCAGCAATAAAGACCATGCTCACGAGATTCTGATTAAAGAAGAACTGGGTATTAATCCCGAGGACTTAAAAGGCTCTGCTATGGAAGCCGCTGTAACATCTTTCTTATTGTTTGCACTCGGTGCTATTTTACCGGTAATACCATTCTTCTTTACTGGTGGTATGCAGGCGGTATTGATGAGTGCCGGGTTGAGCACCATAGGCTTGTTTGTAATCGGCGCATCCATCACCCTGTTTACAGGTAAAAATGTGTGGTACTCAGGCTTAAGACAGGTGCTATTCGGACTAATGGCGGCGGCCATCACATTTGGCATTGGTAAGTTAATTGGCGTATCTATTCTGGGATAATTGATGTTACCAATCATCATCATACTGTCACTTTTGGCAATTGGTTATTTCAATTCACAAAGAAGACGTTAACAAATTTAAATACAAAATAAACATGAACACTAACATCTCACATCCTGCTAAAGGCGATTATCAATCGTACTTCGAAAACTACATCAACCTGGTTAGCGAAGGCGACTACTACCAACAGCTCGACAAAAACACTCAAGACATCAGATCGTATTTTGAGCCATTAACTGATGCCGAACTAGGGTATGCTTACGGTCCGGACAAATGGACCCGCAAACAAGTTCTGCAGCACATCATCGATGTTGAACGTGTGATGTTGAACAGAGCATTTGTAGCTTCTAAACTCGATAATATTACTAACCTGACACCGATGAAAGACTGGCAGTATGTTAGCAATTCTAACTGCGAGAACAGAACTATTGCCGACATGCTCAACGAACTAACAGTGGTAAGACAACTGAGCAGCATTACTTTCCAGTCTCTGAATGACACGCAGTGGGATTTTAAAGCAAACAACAACGGACATCCTATCACTGCCCGGGCACTGGCCTATATCATACTCGGACATGCGCTTCATCATCTCGGCATTTTAATTAAAGTATACCATCCACATCAGTCGTGAGCAAACTTCCCCCTATCCCACCATTCAAACTGGCACAGCCTGCACTCAGAGCATTGAAGGCTGCTGGCATCGAGAAAGCCGCGGATTTCAGTCGTTTTACAGAAGCAGAAATTCGTCAGTTACATGGCATTGGCAAAAACGCATTGGTCAACATAGTTGACGAACTTAAACGACTTAACATTTCCTTTAAATGAGAACTTTCTCCATACTATTTTTAGTGCTTATTTACAGTGCCTGCAGTGAAACACCTGTTAAAACCGAGAGTGCAGAAGCAGTTTCCGTTTACAATATTGATTCGTTTCTGGCTAAATTTACCGAGATAGCATTCGACTCATTGAAGGTGTATACCACCGACCAGGTAGATGCCGATACCAGTTTTTACAAGGGCAACCCGCTTGACAGCGTGGATGCACCATTTATTGCCACCTTGTATGGCAACGATGTTTTCGAATCCAGTCGCGAGTACCTCTCGCAGTTTTATGCCTGTTACAAATTTAAGATAGATGAAGAGCGGATGGGACTGATTGTCCGATGTCCTTCGGAGTACGTGTCATCGTTTTTAGAAGTTTTCGAATACAACTGTAAAACCAGCAAAGTAAAACACCTCATCAACTTATCAGAACTATGGGGCGATGCCGGCGATAGTTACGAGCGCTGCAGTTATTTGTTCAGAGCAGGTAAAGGTATTGGCGTATATCAGTACAATATGTCGAGTTACGACCATAGTGTGGAGGATGAAAAAGACAGCACTGTAGATAAGTGGTACAACCATTACACCATACGCATCAGCGAAGGTAAGTTTGATACCTTAAGTCGCGATACAGGGCATTATTTGCCGTATTGGATGAAACGATAAGGGTATTATGCTTATTCTTTAACCTTGATAATTAAATTTGTTTTCGGAACTGTATATGGTGTCGATAGACACCACACATTTGTAGAATAATAATGAGTATATATTCCCAAACCCGAATCAAGGCGTCTAAAGACGCCGTGATTCGGGTTTGGTTAGTTGTCGTGTTTTAAAATTTCTACAAATATTCAGTGTCTATCGACACTGTAGATCCAGCTAAAGTAGCAAATAATCGTGCGTCAGCAACCCTATTTCCTAAATCCTAGTTTCTAGTTCCTCGAAATCAATCTACATTATCATGCAGATACTGATTCCCGTTATCCTTAAAGCGAATGCCTTTTTCTTTATCTTCTTCGAGAGTTAGTTTGGATATTTCTACACCTGGAGCCGGATCTTCGAACATAACCTGATGGCGCTTGTAGGCCGGAACGTTGAGGTCGTGCGGATTGGTAACCCTGTGAACTGATGGATGATTTGACTGCGGGTCTTTTTGAGCAAACTCCTCAAATGGTAATTGAATCGCTGGCTTTACTTCTTCTGCAGGTTCAGAGGTTAAAGATACAGACTCGATGTCGCCAAAATTAATTTCAATGACACCCTCATCCTCTATCTCCGCTACCTCGGTCATGTCAACTTTATACTCCACAGCAACTGTCTTCTCAAATCCTGTTGCTACTACTGTTATCGCTAACTCTTTATCCAGAGAATCGTTCTGCGTTAATCCGTATTTTAAGTTAGCTTTCAAACCAGCCTCACTCTGGAAATAAGACAATATCGCATCGATTTCATTTGCATACGGATCTTCTTTACCAAATGAGATATTTAATAAGATATGCTGAGCGCCATTGATGCTGTTCTCGTCCAGTAAAGGCGATTCTAGGGCCATTTTAGAGGCTATCAGGGCACGATCGTCTCCAATCGCTATACCTGTACCCATAATGGCTCTGCCGCTGTTCTCCAAAGCAGTTTTAACATCTCTGAAATCGACGTTAAGAAATCCTTCAACAGTGATAATCTCTGCAATACCTTTTGCTGCTGTAAAGAGAACATCATCTGCCTTACTTAAAGCTTCCATAATTCTCAGATTCGAGAACATCTGCAAAATGCGCTGATTATTGATTACCAGCAATGCATCTACATGCGGCTTCAGATCAGCAATACCTTTCTCTGCCTTCTCGGCTTTTATCGGACCCTCGTTCTGGAAAGGACGTGTTACAATGCCCACCGTAAGAATACCCATCTGCTTTGCTTTCTGAGCGATAACAGGCGCTGCACCGGTACCGGTTCCACCACCCATACCAGCAGTGATAAACAGCATTTTGGTATTGTGCTTAAGTGCATCTTCAATCTGGGTGAGACTTTCCATAGCGCAGCGTTTGCCGAACTCCGGATCCCCTCCAGCACCCAAACCCTCTGTGAGGCTGCTTCCCAGCTGTATTTTATTCAGCACCGCACTTTTTTCAAGGTGTTGTGCATCGGTGTTGCAAAGATAAAAATCTACCCCTTTGATACCTTTCGAATACATATAGTTGACAGCATTACTGCCACCACCACCAACACCCATTACTTTGATAATGGAAGATTGTTCTTTCGGTAATTCAACTTTAAAATAATTCATACAAATGTTGTTTTAGGGTCTTATTTAAAATCATCGTGATCATCACTCATCCAGTTTTTGAAACTTCCAAAGAAACCTTTCATGAAGCCACCTTGTTTTTCTCCGGCAGATACTTTATCCTGTTTCTTAGGTTTTGGATTGTTTGATGAATCCGTTGGTGTCATATCTTCAAATCCTTTTAATACTAAACCTATGCAGGTAGCGTACATCGGACTCTTAACTTCGTCTACTAAACCATTGCCAAGGTGCGGATCAGGCATACCGATTTTCACTTCACAACCAAGTGTG
>JBJTNS010000053.1:0-9036 GCA_046074245.1 Chitinophagaceae bacterium
CGAATGAATCCAAAAAACAACAGATATTTTTTAGCAGGGTCCAGTCCAAGTTTCTTAACGGCTTCAGCTTTTGGTAAGGAAGCTCCAAAATTGTCGTACATCGGGTGAGGCACGTAAAGAGATGGTTTTTGCGGTACCAGGTTTTTAAGATCGTTCAGAACAGACTGACTCATGGTAACAAATCCGTCCATGCTGTTGACGAAATAATTCGTACAGATGCCGTCGTAGAAATGTTTTTCGTGCGGATAGATATTGTCGGCGATGGCCACCATTCTGGTTTTGCCGTTGCCTGCAGCGATGCGTGCGATAGTGCCGAGAGCTGGCGCCATAAAAGGCATCCAGTATCTGAACACCATGATGTCTGGAGCGAGTTTGCGGTATTTTAAGCCCACTTTGATCCAGTTAAACGGATTCACAGAATTAATGGCTGTATCGATATCTGTATTTTCAGGCGCCGGATCGCTGCTATATTGAGTTTTTCCGGGAAATAGAAAATTAGGGTATTGCAGACTAAAGCTAAGGATGGAGCATTGGTCGCCCTGTTCGTTAAAGCCTTTGCATAGGCGTTCATTATAGGTGCTCAGACCGCCACGCAGGGGGTAAGCCGGACCAACGATAACGACTTTCTTACCCATTACAGATTTACTTTATCGGAAACAGAATACTGATTGCGTTCGCCACTCGAGCGACTGATGAGTTCGCCAAGAAAGCCAGCAAGAAATAATTGTGTTCCGATGATCATACTTACCAGAGCGATGTAGAAGAGGGGTGAATCGGCAACAAGAGCCGCTTTTTCATGTCTCATTAAATGAAGCATTTTGTCAACCAGCATATAGATGGTGATGGCAAATCCAAGAATGAAACTCAGCATACCATATACACCAAAGAAGTGCATTGGTTTTTTACCGAATTTACCCATAAAGAATATGGTAAGTAAATCGAGGAAACCATTGACAAAACGGTCGAGTCCGAATTTTGTAGTGCCATATTTTCTGGCTCTGTGTTCGACAACCTGCTCACCGATTTTTTTGAATCCTGAGGATTTAGCAATCACTGGAATGTATCGGTGCATCTCTCCATAAACTTCGATGTTTTTAATAACTTCGTGACTGTAAGCTTTGAGTCCGCAGTTAAAGTCGTGGAGATAAATGCCACTCATTTTGCGGGTCGCCCAGTTGAAGAGTTTGGTAGGAAGAGTTTTTGTTATTGGGTCGTAACGCTTCTTTTTCCATCCAGAAACCAGATCATATTCTTTAGAGATGATTTTCTGGTATAGGGCAGGGATTTCATCGGGACTGTCCTGAAGGTCTGCATCCATTGTTATGACGACTGCACCCTGAGCTTCGGCGAAGCCAATATTAAGAGCAGCGGATTTGCCGTAATTACGTCTGAATTTTAACCCTTTTACTGATGGGTTTTTCGCAGATAATTCCTGAATAAACTCCCAGCTTCCGTCGTTACTTCCATCGTCAATAAAAATGACTTCGTAAGAGTATTGATTAGCGGTCATGACACGACTGATCCATTCTTCCAGTTCAGGAAGCGATTCGCGCTCGTTTAAAAGGGGTATGACAATAGAAATGTCTAACATATTTTTTGCCTGATAGGGCTCAGGTAACCTAGGTTGTTATATCGATGGTGGGTTTCTTTTTAAAATGGCTGCTACAATTAAGGCATATAATGCATAAATGGTAAAACCTACTATTACCAGAATTATTGAAGAGAATTCAATGGTTTTGGTAAATTTTGGGGCCATGTTCATTTGTTTATTGATTTGTTCTTGTGTAAGTCCTCTTTCTTTCAGCATCTTTACTGCAATGTCTGTCTGTTCAGACATTACCTGGTCGAAGTCGACCTGATAGGTGTGAAATATAAACATAAAAATAGCCAGGATGATGGACAACAATATCCCGGTTAGATAGGATACTTTAAATGCTTTACCGAATGTGATGTAATCTTCCTGTTCTTTCTTTCTGAACTCTGAGGTACAAAGGTACATAATAGCTAGTACCAAAAAGATATCGAAAAAAAATCCAATTAAACCTCCCGCCTGCGGATTGTAATGGTTGTCGTTGTAAAACCACAAGGCGTATAGTTTTATAATACAGACTGCACTTCCGATTAATGCCCATTTATAGGCGTAATTAAACATCCCTACGGGTGCTTTTTCATTAGTGTTAAAGTCAGTGCTCGACATGTTAATGGTGGTTGGTATTAAAGAGACTATTTGAATTTAAAAAAGTTGCCTCGATAAAATATGGCAATGGTTTTTCCATATAATAGGTATTGGCAGACTCAGATAAGTTGTTCTTTTTATTAAGAATGGTTTGTTTGTGAGGATTGATGAGTGTTAATGAGGCTTCTGATCCGATGGTTATTGAAGGGATAGAAACTTTCAGCACATCTGCTCCTCCGTAATTGAGCTTTGAAAAAAGGGTATCGTCATCCATTTTAGGGCAGAATCTGTTGCGTCCTTCGATAGACAGACTAAGAGCGATTTGAAGAGAGATTGCGCCATTAGCTGCATATTCAAACTCTACATTTTTTCTTTCAATCTCCTGTGGGTGATGGTCGGTGCAAATGGCATCAATTGTTCCGTCGAGTAATCCTTCCCACAAGGCTTTTACATCGTTTGCCTGTCTGAGTGGAGGTGTAAGTTTCAGGTTACTGTCGAAATCCATGATGGTTTCATCGGTCAGTACCAGGTTCATCACAGCAACATCGCATGTTACCTGAATACCCTGAGCTTTAGCCTGACGAATGTATTCAACAGATTTTTCTGTGCTAATTTTTGAAATATGTAATGAGGTTTGATGGTAGTCGGCCAGTTCAATATCTCTCTGAACCTGGAGGTATTCTGCCATCTGTGGTATGCCTTTTAGTCCGAGGCTTACTGCAACAGTGCCTTCAGCCACATAGGCTCCCTGGGTAAGTTCGTGTTGTTCGCAGAAGCTGTATATCAAGCCATCAAAACTTTTGCTGTATTGCAATGCTCTGCTCATCGTACCGATATTGCCAATGGAATAATTGGCGTTTGAAAATGCGATAGCTCCGGATTTTTTCATGTCATAGAGTTCACACATGTCATCCGTTTTTAAGTCGCGGGTAATGGCCCCTACAGGTAAGAATCTAACGGGATAGTCAGCGGTTTGGTTGACTAAAAACTCAATATCTGATTTTGTCTGTCTGGTAGGCTGGCAATTTGGTAGTACTGCGATGCTGGAGAATCCACCTGCCATAGCGCAGTTGTTAAGAGATTTAAGCGTTTCGCGGTGTTCGTATCCTGGTTCAGAGCTGTTGCATCTGACATCAACAAAAGCTGGCGTTGCGATACATTCACTGAAATCAATAATCTTGTCGTAATCAGCTTCGTTAAGGTCGATTCCAAAAGCGTGAATTTTGCCTTCTTTAATTCCCAAATCGCCTAACTGACCGTTAAGGGCCGACCTTTTGTCGCTAATTTGTATGTTCTTAAGCAGATAGCTTTGCATTGTTCCTGAAAAATCTGATCAAAAGTATCTCAATAAGTAAGAAAAACAAAACAAAAATAATGCACCATTTCCACAAACTGATGCCTTTCTGACTTTTAGTAAACTCTGCTGAGAGTTTTTCAGAACTGCCTTCAAATGTTTCAACCTTAAAGTTTTTAGTTACATCATTAAAAGCTTGTTCTGTTAAAGTCCTTGTATCGCTTTCATTTCTATTGATATTAAATGAGATTGATGCCAGTGCAGTATCAGATTTTTTGTCGAGTAAATCGTAATGCCCTGCGGTTTCAATTTCACCATTGGTATTTAAAATCATCTCTCCATCCATGTTAATAACTTCCGGAACATAGGCCGTCTTTGGTCCTTTCAGACTAATGCCACTCTCGTTAGTATACGGCAGTCCGGTATAGATAGGTTTTGTTTCGCCACATTGATAATACAGTGTTGTTTTATAACTGCCCATCATGGCGGATTTGAGGAGGGTAGGAAGAAAGAGCGCGTGACTTTGAAGATTGGTCCACGACTTGTCTAAGGCAGACGCACAGATGATAAAATGACCTTTCCCTATACTCATGTCCTGAATGAAAGGTTTGCCATTTGCCAGTCTCATTAAGGTATTACCCCCCTGCGCTCTGAAGGATAGATACTTGCTTACACCTGGTAAGTCTGGATTCTTAGGTGTTTTTTCGAAGATGTTTTTGTAAACAGGATGTTCGAGATCCAGACTTCCTACCTTCAGGTTTTCTGTGTAAAGGTCGGTTTCTACAGATATGTTGAAGTTATTGCAGAGAGCAGCAAGACCCTGATTCTCGCTGATGTTTGGAAAAACAAAAACAGTACTGCCGTTCTGAACCAGTTTTTTAAGTTCTGAAATCAGTCCGCTCGGATAATTACTAATGCCCTGAAGGACGATCAGATCATTGGTTTTAAGAGCAGTGTAGTTGATACTACCAGCAAGTTCTTTTTTGTAAATGAAGCCTGGATTGTCAGAAAAAACAGCATCAGCGTATCGTTCTCCTGATTCGCTGATAACATCTACTTTGTAGCTTTGATTGATTCTAAGTGCAAAGTACAATTCATCATCATTTGGGATATTATCCCCGGGTAATTTCAGGGCACATTGGTGATTGCCTCCATTTTCAAGGGTGAAGCTAAGAGACTGTCTTGATTTGCCATAGGGAGGAATATTGAAGTTGGCAATGCCTTTTGGTTTGCCATCGATTTCGAGTTCTAAAGTCAGGCCTTCTACTTCTTTTTCGGTATAATTGCTAACCTGAGCAGTAAGGGTTATGGTTTGTCCGGTTTGAAGGATAGGCGATTCGAGGAAGCAGGTATCAACGCTAAAATTATCGTGTTCTGCGCCTGGCAGTTTAATCCATGTCTGGAAAATGCTGGTGTCTACAGGATTATTGATGATTTTATGGGTACTGCTCTGAAAATCGGAAATACAGAATGCCAGTTTGTTGCCATTTTTTTCTTTGAGCGTGCGGTTTTGAACAGCCAGAAGATCGTTGAGGGGATGAGCACCACTGCTGATTTTGAGTTTGTCGATAGATTCAAGAGTAGCTTGTTTGCCGTGGAAATGAAGCAGAGAAGCATTCATGTCTGCACTGATGATATTGAATTCGTCGCCGGCTCCGGCAGCATTTACAATAGCACGAGCTCTGTTTTTGGCCGCCTCAAAAAGCTGACCTTCGTTTCCGTTGAGGTTCATGCTATAGCTATTATCGAGGATAATGCTGATAAATTTTTTGCCATTGTCGAGTGACTGACCTTTGCGAAGCAGAATTGGTTGAGCGAATGCAAATACCAGAAATAGAATGGCCAGCAGACGGGATGCCAGAATCAAGTATTTTTTAAGTTTATTTCCACTCTTGGTTTGCCGGTCGATTTTGCGCAGCAGACGAACATTGGAGAAAATTAATTTTTTGTATCTTCTGAAGTTAAAAAGGTGAATGGCAACTGGTATGAGCAATGCCAGAAGGGCCCATAGGAAAGAAGGATACAGCCAAACCATAATTTACGCAAACTTAAGAAAAAAAAACCACTCTTTAGGAGAACTCAACCTGACAAATTGATATTTCTCATTTTTTTGTCGATACAAGTGTTTTTGAGCGTATTTTAATTAAATTTGCCGCTTATAATTTTTATAAAAAACATCATGAACCAGTCACAAGAATTCAGAATTGAACACGACACCATGGGTGAGGTAAAAGTACCAGCTAATGTTTATTGGGGTGCTCAGACTCAAAGATCATTACAAAACTTTAAAATTGGCAATCAGCGTATGCCGATTGAGATCATAAGAGCTTTTGCAGTATTGAAAAAAGCTGCTGCTATTACCAATAACAAATTAGGAACACTGTCGCTTACCAAATGCGATTTAATCTGTTCAGTTTGTGATGAGATTCTGGAAGGTATGCACGATGATCAGTTTCCACTGGTGATCTGGCAGACAGGCAGTGGTACTCAGAGTAACATGAATGTGAATGAGGTTATTGCTAATCGTGCTCACGTTTTAAACGGAGGAAAATTATCTGATGAAAATAAAGTGCTTCATCCGAATGATGATGTAAACAAATCACAATCTAGTAACGATACGTTCCCAACTGCAATGAGCATTGCGGCATATAAGCAGGTAGTAGATTATACCATTCCTGGTTTACAGGCTTTAAAAACTACCCTGAAGCATAAATCCAGAGAGTTTATGGACATCATCAAAATTGGCAGAACTCACTTTATGGATGCTACGCCAATTACTTTAGGTCAGGAGTTTTCAGGTTATGTTCAGCAATTAAAAAATGGCATCAATGCTATCAACAGAAGTTTAGAGCCTGCCAGAGAGATTGCATTAGGAGGAACTGCTGTAGGTACAGGTATCAACACACCAAAAGGATATTCTGAATTAGTGGCAAAAACTATTGCAGAATTATCTGGATTGCCTATCATTACTGCTGAAAATAAATACGAAGCCTTAGCGGCTCACGATGCGATGGTTGAGTTACATGGTGCTTTAAAACGTGTGGCTGTCAGTTTGATGAAGATAGGTAACGATATCAGAATGTTAAGCAGTGGTCCTAGATCTGGTATTGGCGAAATCTTTATTCCAGACAACGAACCAGGAAGCAGCATCATGCCAGGTAAAGTTAACCCAACTCAGTGTGAAGCTTTAACGATGGTTTGTGCTCAGGTAATGGGTAACGATGTTGCTGTTACAATTGGTGGTTCTAATGGTCATTTTGAGCTGAATGTATTTAAGCCATTAATTGCAGCTAATGTTCTGCAATCAGCGCGTTTGCTGGGTGAGGCAGCATTGAGTTTTGATACAAATTGTGCAGTAGGTATAGAGCCAAATCTTCCAGAGATTAAGCATAAACTTGAAAATTCACTGATGCTTGTAACTGCATTAAATACCCATATCGGATATGAGAATGCCGCTAAAATCGCTAAAAAAGCGCACAAAGAAAATACCAGTTTAAGACAAGCAGCTTTGGATCTTGGATTGTTAACTAACGAGCAATTCGACGAGTGGGTTCGTCCGGAACAAATGGTTGGAGAGATTTCTCACAACTAAGCCATATTATATTTTAAGAAAAGCCCCGTGAATGCGGGGTTTTTTATTGCCCGAAATTCTGGTTCATCATGCATTTAAAGTGACCTTTCGGACAGGCATCAAAGCCAATTTTACTGCATGGACGGCATTTTAAATTGTCAACTTCCATGATGATACTGTTCGCATCGTCGAAGTCAGACGGATAATAGGGTGTCATTCCAAATTCAGGAATCGTATTGCCCCAGATAGAAACAATAGGTTTGCACAAAGCGGCTGCAATATGCATCATGCCAGTATCGTGAGCGTATACCTTAAGGGCGTTTTTCATTAAGAGAGCGCTCTGGTCGATGCTTAGCTGACCGCAGAGATTAATGGTGTTGCTACAGGCTGTGCTGAGCTTATTGCCAGCTTCAGTGTCTTCTTTTCCGCCGATTAATACTATGGTTTGATTAACACTGTTACACAACTCTATCTGTTTAGGTAAAGGTAGTTTTTTTGTGTTGTGCTGAGCGCCCAAAGCGTATACCATATAGTTGTCTGGAAGCTTGAAATCAGAGAGAGAAGTATGCTCAGGAATAAAATAATCAAGACCTTTTTCATCATTTATGATTCCCAGATCTGATACAGTTTCCAGGTAACGATCGACAATATGCTCATAGGGGAGCATATTAACTTTTAGTCGTACCATTAGCCATTTCTCCCAGTTAAGTTTATCAAATTTCACTCTTTTAACCCGCAACTGCGACCAGAGGTTAACGGTTCTAAGGTTATTGTGCAGATCGACAATCAGATCGAAATTTTCTTGCTTTAGTTCAGCCGCCAGATCGGTCATGCTCCCATCAAGAAGATGGATTTTATCAATGTAAGGGTTGTTTATTAATAAGCCACTGTACTGTTTTTTTGTGGCATAATGAATTTGAAACTCTGGTTTCTGAGTTTTAAGGCATCGCACAACCGGAGTGGTTAAAACGATATCGCCGATGGAACTGAATCTGAGTACAAGTATTTTCAAAAGTTATGGCACAAAGGTAAGTATTTCGATTGTATTGATTTTCGATTACTTACTGCGTTTTGTTTTTGCGTTGTTTTCAAGCCAGAGCGTAAAGTCGTTAAGGTCTTTGGCATTCAGGCAGTTTTCAGGTGTCAGGTAGCCTTTTCTGGCAACGTTTACCCCATATCGCATGTCGGCAAGTCCTTCTTTCTGGTGAGCATCCGGATTAATGCTAATCAAACCACCTTTGCTGATGGCATAGTCAATCCAGCGCCAGTCGACATCCAGTCGGTAGGGGTGAGCATTCAATTCTATCACCACATGGTTGGCGATACAGGCATCAATAATATACTGATGGTCGATAGGATAGCCTGGTCTCATAAGCAGGAGCCTGCCGGTAGGGTGTCCTAAGATGGTGGTATAAGGATTTTCAATTGCTTTGATTAGGCGCTGATGAGCCTTATCCTGTTCCATTTTTAAATTACTGTGAACACTTGCCACTACAAGGTCGAATAACTGAAGAATATCGTCAGTGTAATCCAGACTGCCATCGCCCAGAATATCACTTTCGATACCTTTAAAGATTCTGAATGGCTGATTGGCTGCAGCATATTTATCGTTCAGTTTATCGATGGCTTGCAACTGGTCGAGCACTCTTTCAGGTTTTAATCCTCCTGCATAAGCAGCAGTTTGAGAGTGATCGCAAATACCGATGTAAGAAAGACCCATGTTTTTGGTATGTGTAGCCATTTGCATTAGCGCTTCATCTCAGCCATCCTTGGCGGCTCCGTTTTTCTTTCCAGATATGAATCCCTCTTTTCTTAAGATGGATCCTCCTGATTGGTTGCATGATGGGCGCGGTAATGATGGATACCTCACGATTAGCTCCGAAGTGATTCCTGTGAGTAGTTGTACGCAAATGGGTAGCCGCAGTTTTTGGGGGTCTGATAAAACACAACTCGTTTTGTCAGTTGTGACCCAGGGCTTCAAAGGAAAGCTTGATA
>JBJTNS010000054.1:0-9345 GCA_046074245.1 Chitinophagaceae bacterium
CTGCCACACCGGATTAACCAACAATCCAGCTATTGTTTGATTTTAACAATTGATTAAAAGCTGCTTTTTTGTCGGCAATTTGTTTGCTTTTAATCTGAGCATTGATACCGTCATCAAATGTCTCCCGGTTGTTGTTGCAATATAGAACACCAAACGGACGCGGCAGTTCTTCATTGTCGAAGAATCTTGAAAGTATATAGGCTTTTATTGCATCCTGCTCGTCATGGTGCCACAGATGGTCAACCTGATTGTCTAAAATTTCTACTACTTTCGGGGTCATGCCATCCAGCACTATGCCTTTGCTGCCATTGTCAAATACCATTGGCTTTCCGTGTTCAAGAAACAGAGTGCTGAGTGGTTTACTGCTTTTCTCGGTAAACACTTCGAAGGCACCATCATTGAATACATTACAGTTCTGGTAAATTTCTACCAGAGAAGTGCCTTTGTGCTCGTATGCTCTTCTGTATATTTCCTGCTGATGTTTGGGGTCGCGGTCCATTGTTCTGGCCACAAAAGTACCATTAGAACCTAATGCCAGTGCCAGAGGGTTAAAGGGTAAATCAACAGTACCAATAGGCGATGATTTAGTGATCTTACCTTGTTCGCTGGTTGGAGAAAACTGACCTTTGGTGAGTCCATAAATCTGGTTATTAAATAGCAGGATATTGAGGTCAGGATTTCTTCTGAGAGTATGGATTAAATGGTTGCCACCGATACTAAGTGCATCACCATCACCAGTTACTACCCAGACGCTGAGTTCTGGTCGTGCTGATTTCAATCCAGTAGCGATAGCAGTGGCTCTTCCGTGGATAGAATGCATGCCATAAGTGTCCATATAATAAGGGAAGCGCGACGAGCAACCAATCCCTGAAATAAAAACAAATTCGTGTTTTGGGCGTCCGAAATCTGGCAATACTTTCTGCACACTTTTTAAAATCGCATAGTCGCCACAGCCAGGGCACCACCTAACTTCCTGATCGGTTTCCAGATCTTTAGAAGTAAAAATTAACTTGTGTTCTGTGAGTTCCATTAGAATTTAACTTGGTTGATATGTGCTTTTAATTCGGCCACCTGGAAAGGCTGACCCTGTATTTTGTTTATGCCGATACAGTCTTTAAGATACTTGTCACGGAGTACTTTAATCAGCTGACCATTGTTGAGTTCAGCAACAAATATGGTGTCAAATGCTGAAACGATTTCGTGAAGGTTTTTAGGAAAAGGGCTGAGGTAACGGATATGGATATAGGCAATATCCAGACCTTCATCTCGTAATTCTTTAACCGCTGTAGAGATGCTTCCGAAAGTGCTACCCCAGCCAATAATCAGGGCTTTAGAATTAGTATTGCCATATTCGAAATTTTGTTCCGGTATATAATTGGCAACGTTCTCCACTTTCTGAGCTCTTATCTTCACCATCATTTCGTGGTTAGCCGGGTCGTAACTAATATTCCCGGTGATATTTTCTTTTTCCAGTCCACCAATCCTGTGCTCCATACCTGGAGTGCCGGGCACTGCATGGTAGCGCGATAAGTCATCGTTGCGCTGGTATGGCAGGTAGTCTTTAGACTGCGTGTTTTCGGTAATATAATGTGGAGTAATCTCTGGCAGTTCCTCCAGATTTTTAATCAGCCAGGGCTGTGCTCCGTTGGCCAGATAACCATCGCTCAAAAACATCACAGGAATGGTATGTTCGAGAGAAAGTTTAACTGCCATATATGACATCTCGTAGCAGTCTGAGGGACTGGCAGCAGCGACTACCAGAATAGGACATTCGCCGTTTCTGCCATAGAGTGCTTGTAATAAATCTGCTTGTTCTGTTTTAGTAGGTAACCCGGTAGAGGGACCACCTCTCTGGATGTTGCAAATCACCAGCGGTAATTCAAGCATAGTGGCCAGTCCGATTGCTTCTGTCTTAAGCGCAATGCCTGGTCCGGAGCTGGTGGTAATGCCAATCTTACCGCCATAAGAAGCGCCAATTGCAGAGCATATACCTGCGATTTCGTCTTCTGCCTGAAAGCTCATTACTTCGAAGCCTTTGTGTTTAGAGAGTTCGTGTAAGATATCAGAAGCAGGTGTGATAGGATAGGAGCCCAGGAAAAGTGGTAATCCGCTTTGTACTGAAGCCGCCATCAATCCTAATGCTGTAGCCTGATTGCCGTTGATGCTTCGGTAGATCCCGGGTGTATATTCTGCTGCGCTGATTTCGAAACGGTTGCCAAATAACTCAGAGGTTTCTCCAAAGTTATAACCAGCTTTAAGTGCTTTGATATTGGCTTGAGCAACCAGTTCATTCTTTTTGAAATGAGATTCAATAAAATGTATACTGTTAGCCGGATCGCGGTCGAATAACCAGTAAACAATGCCAAGAACAAACATGTTTTTACAACGTTCAGCTTCTTTGTTTCCGAGTCCAGAGTCGGCAACAGCCTGTTTAGTCAGTTTGGTGATATCAGCCACATAAACGGTATAGGCATCCAGACTGCCGTTTTCGAGCGGGTTGTTATCTTCGGCAATACCAGCGAGTCGCAGGTTTTTATCATCAAATCCATCTTTGTTGGCAATGATGATACCATTAGGTTTTAAAGTTTTCAGATTGGTTTTCAGTGCTGCGGCATTCAGCGCAACCAGCACATCGTACTGATCGCCGGCAGTTAGTATTTCGCTGCTTCCAAAATGGATCTGATAGCCGGATACACCTGGCACAGTACCTATTGGGGCTCTGATTTCAGCAGGGAAATCAGGGAAGGTTGCTATATCGTTCCCAAACAAGGCGTTGGTTTCGGCAAACTGTGTACCGGTGAGCTGAACACCGTCTCCACTGTCGCCTGCAAATTTCACTACCACATGGTCGATTCGGGTTGTATTTGAAGACACTTACGTATTGTTATTTTTGATGCAAAATTAGTCCTTTTAAACCTATATTCTGTTGATATTGATATAAATCAGGTTTATAAGTTCCAAGCACTTCACACTGAAACATTTCCTTTTAAAATGGACTCATAGGAATGTCTTTGATGTGTAGTTCAAAATAATAATAACCAACAGATTGGATGTTTCTTTGCCAGGCTTTTAATTTAAATCTGGCCTTCACCGGGGCAATATATTTTAAAATCGATTCATCCATTGTGACAAAAGTCCCAATACTACTATCAAACTGTTGCATCAGACTGGTGTCTACTTCATCGAAATTCTTGAAACACCCTTTTCTTCTGCCTTCAAAGAGCATGGCACAAGCTTCAATGGTGTCTGTTTCCAGGCTAATCACTTCACGTTTGTTAAAGTTATCATCATACTCATAGTGCACATGTTTGGTGCTGACGGCCTTGGGGCCAATCATGTACAACAAATTCCTGTGGTTTTTAAAATCGAATAACTCAAAATTATCATCATCTGCTCCCAGTCCGCATAAGAACCCTAAACGTCTGATATAGTTGTTAAGTGGATTGTCTGTTTCGCCACTGATGGATGTATAGAAAGTATTGGCTGGTGCGATAATTTCTTTCTGGTCGTGCGGAAAGGCAGCTGAAGAGGTGATATCAGAAGCTGTTATGGTTAAACGTTTATTTTTAAACTGGAGTAATCCCTTGATATCTGTTTTTGCCGCAACCCAATATTTATCGGCATAAAACCAGATGCCTGCGCTATCGTTATGGGCTAATTCGTAATGTTTACTGTTTTTAAAACTTTGTTTTTCCTCAACATTTAAAATCGACTGTATGACCAGGTCGCTGACCTTATTTTTGTTCTGAAAGATGACGGCATATTTGTCGTTAAAGGCAATGCTTACCTCATTGCCGGCGGTACTGTACATCTGATATTGTAAGACTTCATTACCATTGTAGTTCTTATTCAGATTAGGATATACCGATTGTCTCTGAGCAAAATAATCTGTAAGCTTTTTTGCATCTTTTAATGGAAGCAGAACATACATGAGTTTGTCGATGTTTACCAGTGCAGCGCCTGAAAAAACATCTATACCCAGATCTCTTGGATCTTTAACTCCTTTGAAATAAGGCGAATTCTGAAGCGCTTCTCTAAGAATACGCATTTGAGACGTGTCGGTGTCTCCACCCAGACTTTTCTTGATGAGCACCTGTGTGTTGAAGTATACTACCAGACTGGCATTGGCAGGTATATGTTCGGGCAGATGACTGGTTTTATGAAAGAGATAGTAAACATATAAGATACCTGTTATTGAAAACAGGATAGCGATGCTTATTATCCATAAAAATGTCTTTTTACTTCTCATTCGCGCTCATAAGTTTCAATAACTGATAGAAACTGTTTTCGCTGGTGTTTTGAAGTTTTAAAACTGCTTCAATGCCATAACTGTTATTTTCAGGCTTGGTATCATGGAACTGTAAATCACCCATGCTGGAAGCAAAGTTGGTGATACGCTTCATTTGTCTTGAATCGCTTGGGAAATTATCATTGATGCTATTAAGTAATTTACCACTGAAAACCTTCATGGCAATATTATGGTCGAGCATAAATTTCATTTCTTCTTTTGATAACATTTTATCTTTATCAACGCCGTTCTGCTGATTCATTGCCAGGTTGTAATCGTTGGTAATAACAATTGCATCTTCGGTTTTGAGGATGTAAAGATTAACCTGGAAATCTCTGTTAGGTTTAAGGTGAAGCACATTGTCCTTCAGTTTTTCGAAGTATTTATATTTGCCAACAATTTCAAATAGTTTACTGGCATTTTCCTGGTGGTTGATGGCCATTGCAAGTACCATTCTTGGTTGTTTAACAATGCGTTCATCCATTCGCTCGGTACGTTTAAAATCTTCGTCGTAATCGTATGTTTTAAAACTCACTCTGCTTTCAATCATGCCATTTACAGCTAAAATCCATTGATTAGAGATGGTGCCAAATAGCATGTCTTTATCCAGCATGTTCCAGAATAACTCTGCAGATGGTACCAGATCTTCTTCCCAGTCGCCCATTTCAGCATTGTTCAGTAATTCGAAATAGAACTTCTCATAAAAAGTTACCAGTTCTTTGGTGTTGGATGAGTGCGACAAATATGCCATCAGATTAGAGCCGTCTATATATTTAAACAGGTTCTTATTCTGTTTTAGTTCGTAGGCTTTAGAGATGTATTCAAATGCTTCTTTTCCGAAGGTGCTGAAGGTGTTGATTTTTACTTCACCATTGTTAAAGTTCATGGTGTAGCTGCCACTGATGTCGGCTGTATAAACCTGTTTAATTGGTTTGTTTTCTTTTGGTGCCTTGTCGTAGGTGTATCTTCTGGAGAAGGGAGACATATAATTGCTCATGAAATCAACCGGTGTATTGTAGAAGAAATACACATCGTTTTTATCCGCATTCAGGCGGCTGAAGTTTCTGTTCTGCATCATAGACGCAGGCTGAGGCGCGAAAAGGATTTCGAACTCACGGGTGATTTTTTCGAACTTCAGATTAAGAGCTGCAATTTTACGCTCAGTATCACGGCGTTTGGCGCGATTCACGATACCAGTATCGACAGTTTCGTATTCGTTGAGTTCATCATTGAAATCAAGAGATTTATTTTTGTTAAATCTCACATAAATAATACTGTCTGAAATTTGTCTGGCAGCTTTTAATTCCATGTGGTAAATAGAATCCATATAAGATTCTTTACCATACGAATAGCGGTCATACTGATACTCGCTCTCATAATCTCCTCCACTATCGTAAGCGGGAGTTTCAACTGTAGTTTCTTCTTCGTAGTATTCTCTGAATTCGTAGTTGTCGTTGACAAAGATAAAAGCCATATTGTTTTGTATGCCCACTACTTGTCTCTCTGTCATGTATAATATCAGGTCGCCATGTTTTTTAACCACCTTTTCTGTTGGTTCATCACATGAACTATTCATTGATGCTTCAAACTTTTTGCTATCTGTCAGCTGAAAGAGATAAACTCTGCCATTAAAAGCTTTGTTAACTTTGTAGTACATGTAAGCATTGCTGTTGATGTCGACGCCGTAAGAACCAGGTAAATTGATCACTTCAGAGAGTCTAATCAGAGGGCAGCGTGAATTGCTATAGTAATAGTTGTTTTCTCCGATAAATTTATTGAGGTACTTCAGGTAATCCAGTCCATTGCTCTTCTGATTGAGCTGATTGAAATTGATGCAAAAAACAGAAGTTGCATTCGACGGAATGTAGTCGGTTAAGTTAACACTGAACAGCGTTGTGCTCAACAATAAACTCAGGGATATAAAAAAAGATTTCATTTAAATAGTATGGTATTAGAAAATAGTGAAGGTTTTTTAACGATATCGGCTACTGGTTGTTTTAGCATTACAGCCAGTTTGTTTTTAGAAATAAGTGCTTTGGTATTGCTGGTGCTTTTAACGGGCTGAGTAAATCGATAAATCGAGGTAGCTGTCGCACCAGAAATAAGACTCAGGTTGCCTTGTCTGGCAGCTTTAGAGGCGGTGCTGTCGTCTGGAACTTTAAGGCGGGAAAATTGTCCGTTAGTTTTTTCGTAAATGGTATAATAGGGGATGGGATGCTTACTGCTCTCTACTTTTGCAATAGCATTCAGGGCTTTGTTTAGAGAAGCAGTGCTGTCGAAATTAAATTTCACAGTAAATATAAAATTTTCGAAATCGCTGCTGGTAATTACGGTATTGATACCCTCTATATCGCCAATCAGTTTTTTGGCTTTGACGATGTCACTTTTAACCTGTTCAATATTGGGAATATTCAGTCCCATAAAGGTATCCAGTTTCATCAGGTTCTTGAGCTTGATTTTACTCTGACTGCAGTTAAGGGTTATCAGACACTGCCCCTTTTCGTTGTCTGTGTAGGTAATCTCTTCAATAAACTCGAAGCACGAACTCAGGAAAACAAGAGGAATCAGTAACAAAAGTGTTTTCAGTTTCATGCCTGAACCGGAGACTTGTTAGAGGGCGATTAATAGACCAAAGTTGGCTTTAAACTGTACACCTTTTTGAAATGGCGAGAACAAGCCAATATTCAGATCTTTGTGATCAGATCCGGAGACTGGTAAAAATATACCTCCACCAATACCTGCATCCAGGTAGATGTTTTCGAAAATAGATTTACGGGTTCCAAGCATATAACCTAATGCCACTGTAGTAGCACTTTTGGTTGTCGAGGTTACAATACTGCTGCCGCCTGTGTAGGTTGTTTTGTTTAAATCGGCAGTCTGAGTTTTGAAATTTACAAAAGGAGCCAGGTACACATTTTTAATGTAGTTATTGTTCTTTCTGTAAAAACGGTATTGCATTTCTACTCTCATTCCACTCATATTAGAGAAATCGTCTTTCAGGTCGAGAAATCCGGCTTCCTGACTTAAGTAATAGCCAGCCATAATCAGGAAAGACTCTTTGTGAGTCGTTGCCGTTTCATATCCAATCTCCATACCACCTATAGTAAGCGCCAGGGGATTGAAGTGAATCATCTTTTTGTAGGGCGATTTTTTAGTGGTAACTACAGGCTCGTCATCATCAAAAGATTTGAAAGTGTGGGCACTGGCATTTAAGGTAGTGGCCAGTAGTAAGGAAAGGATAATAGTTTTCATATTTTTGAGGTAAGTAAGGTTTTACAGGAAAGGAATTTTGCAAACGCTTGCTTTAAGCGACTTGTCTCTGATTTCAATAAAAATCTCGGAGCCAGCTTTGCTGAATTCTGTAGCTACATAGCCCATGCCGATTGCTTTACCTAGCGTTGGAGATTGTGTGCCTGAAGTTACTTCTCCAATGATATTGCCAGCAGCATCTTTGATGTTGTAATGTTGTCTTGGGATACCACGGTCTATCATTTCAAAGCCAACCAGTTTTTTAGAAACACCGTTTTCTTTAAGTGATTTGTGGTAAGAACTGTTAACGAAATCTTTGGTGAATTTAGTAATCCATCCCAAGCCAGCTTCAATTGGTGAAGTCGTATCGTTGATATCGTTGCCGTATAAGCAGAAGCCTTTTTCTAAACGCAGGGTGTCTCTGCAACCTAAACCGCATGGAAGAATGTCGAATTCTTTACCGGCTTCGAAAACTGCATCCCATAATTTACGGGCATCTTTGTTCCATACATAAAGTTCAAAACCGCCAGCACCAGTATATCCAGTGTTAGAAATGATCACATCTTCGCAAGCAGCCATAGTGCCAGTTTTGTAAGAGTAATATTCCATACTGCTTAAATCAACATCTGTTAATTTTTGTAAAACCTTAATGGCATTCGGACCCTGAACTGCGAATAAACTTAATTGATCGCTCAGGTTTTCCATCTGCACACCAAAAGTGTTGTGTGAAGCTATCCAGTTCCAGTCTTTTTCAATGTTAGAAGCGTTTACTACCAGGTAGTATTCGTTCTGATTGTATCGGTAAACCAGTAAGTCGTCTATAATACCACCAGTGTTGTTGGGCATGCAGCTGTACTGAACTTTACCGTCTGTTAATTTTGAAGCATCGTTGCTTGTAACCAGTTGAATTAAGTCGAGGGCCTTTTCGCCTTTTAATACAAACTCACCCATGTGAGATACGTCAAAAACACCAACATTGTTTCTAACAGCGTTGTGCTCCTGAATTAAATTGCTGTACTGCACAGGCATGTTAAAACCTGCAAAAGGTACCATCTTACCACCTAAGGCAATATGTAAATCGTTAAGTTCAACCAGTTTAAGGGATTGCGTATTGTCCATAATATTGCGTCAAATATAGGGATATACTATGGAAGTTAAAAGTGAAAAAATTTGCTGAAATCGGGAATAGTAAGTAAACAGGGTGTTTAAGCTTGTCTTTTTCTGGTAATTAGAACTTTAATCCTAATTCTTTGGCCAGGAATCTGGCGGTATGACTGCTCTTAACCTTTACAATTTCTTCAGGTGTGCCACTGGCCAGAATTTCTCCACCGCCGTGACCGCCTTCAGGACCTAAATCAATAATATAATCAGCTACCTTGATCACATCCATATTGTGTTCGATAACCAACACGGTATTGCCTCTGTCGGTTAATTTATTAAGAACCTGCAACAATACATGGATGTCTTCGAAATGTAATCCTGTAGTTGGTTCATCCAGAATGTAAAAGGTTTTTCCGGTATCTTTTTTAGCCAGCTCTTCTGCCAGTTTAACCCTCTGTGCCTCGCCACCGCTTAAGGTGGTAGACGATTGCCCTAGAGTGATATAGCCTAAGCCCACATCTCTCAATGCTTCCAGTCGGCGCGCTATATTTGGCATGTTCTCGAAGAATTCTACAGCATGTTCTATAGGCATGTCCAGAACATCATTAATGCTCTTGCCTTTGTAACGTACCTCGAGTGTCTCGCGGTTGTATCGTTTGCCATGGCAGGCATCACACAATACTTCAACTTCCTTCCGGATGTTGAAG
>JBJTNS010000055.1:0-9038 GCA_046074245.1 Chitinophagaceae bacterium
ATTTTCAGTCTTGTAAGTTTTAGGATACTCCAGATATCCAAAACACCATTTTTTAATTTGAGCGATGTGTTTTGCTGCTTCCTCAGAATTTTCAGGCAGATAGCCTAGCAATCCGAAACCAGCAATTAATTCATATTTACCATCATTCAGCGCAGGATCCACATTGTTTGAGTCACAAATCTGAAAAACATCAGTCTTCTGAGTCAATGCATAGATTTGCTGCTTGGTTGCCTTAAGATCACTGATTGTTTTCCGGAACATCTGTATTAAAATAATCGTAAATAATTTTACCCTGTTTCTGACCAAGCAATTGTTGCAGCTCGGCGATACTGGCTTCCTTCACTTTCTTCACCGACTTAAAATATTTAAGCAGCAGGTCGGCCGTTTTATCGCCAACACCCTCAATTTCTGTAAGCGTTGTGATTGCGAATCCTTTGCTTCTGCGGTTTCTGTGGTGGGTAATTCCAAATCGGTGGGCTTCATCACGCATTTGCTGAATCACTTTAAGCGTTTCAGATTTTTTATCCAGATACAGAGGCAGAGGGTCGTTGGGGTAGTATAGTTCTTCTAAACGCTTAGCGATACCGATGACAGGCACCTTACCATAGATCCCTATATTTTTCATAGCTTCAACAGCAGAAGAGAGCTGCCCCTTACCACCGTCCACAACAATCAAATCGGGCAAAGGCGTCCCTTCGCTGAGCATGCGCGAATAGCGGCGAGTAATGACCTCTATCATCGTAGCAAAGTCGTTTGGACCTACTACTGTTTTAACATTAAAATGGCGATAATCATTTTTACTGGGTTTACCATTCTTAAACACCACACAGGCAGACACCGGGTTGGTGCCCTGAATATTAGAGTTATCGAAACATTCGATATGACGGGGCAGCTGATTCAGGCGCAGATCTTTCTGCATGACACTGAGCAGACGGTCAACTTTCAGTCCAGGATCGAGTTTCTCGGCATGCAGTTGACGTTCTTGTTTAAGATAGAAGGCATTTTTCATACTCAGATCCAGCAACTTCTTTTTATCACCAGCTACCGGAACGGTAATTTCAATTTCGGTATCAAGTTCAAGTTCAAAAGGAACAATAAATTCGATATTCTCCCATTGATTAGCATTTTTAAACTGAGCGATGGCAGAAAGGAGGAGTTCCTGGTCTGATTCATCAATTCTCTTTTTAAGTTCCAGGTTTTGAGAATGGATAATCATCCCGTTAACCACACGCAGGTAATTGATAAATCCTGAAGTATCATTAGATACAATACCGAAGACATCCACATTACTAATTCTGGTGTTAACGACAGTAGATTTAGACTGATAGGATTCCAGAGATTCCAGTTTTTCTTTAAACGACTGAGCCTCCTCGAAAGCCAGGCGATTAACAGACTCTTCGATACCCATTTTAAGATGCCTTTTAACCTCCCCTAAATTTCCCTTCAGGATATGTCTGATATTGGCAATTGTTTCGTTGTAATCTTCTTCAGACTGATAGGCCTGACAAGGACCTTTACAGTTGCCAATCTGGTACTCCAGACATACTTTAAACTGACCTTTGGCGATATTTGCAGGGTTCAGATTGAGGTTACAACTGCGGGTTGGGTAAAGTTTGCGCACCAGTTCGAGAATGGTATGCATCATTTTACCGCTGGCGTACGGACCAAAATATTCGCTTCCATCTCTGACAGCATTTCGCATGGCAAAGACCTTTGGAAAGTGCTCGCGGGTAATTTTAATCAGAGGGTACGACTTATCATCTTTCAGATTGATATTATATTTAGGCTGATTCTCTTTAATCAGCGTATTCTCCAGCAAAAGAGCATCGTACTCTGAATCGACAATGGTAAACTGAATATCTCTGATTTTAGAAACCAGCATATTCGTTTTATTGTTATCATGTTTTTTGGCAAAGTATGAGGAAACTCTCTTTTTAAGATTCTTAGCTTTTCCGACATAGATAATCACATTATTCTCGTCGAAATACTTGTAAACACCTGGTAATTCAGGCAATCCGGAAATAATGGTCTTCAGAGTTTCTTTGCCAGACATTGATGTTTCAAAGATAGTAAAAAACCTCAGGCTGAATAAGATTATTTGCTTGCTTTCGCTTGTCTTCTAAAGTACTTTCTCAACAGGAAACTACTTTTCAGAGCTTCCAGAGTTTCGTTAAGACCATTTGAAGCTTTGCGAATATCTATGACGCTTTTATTGAGATTCCCTGCAAAAGTGGTATCCATTAAAACCGTACCCACCGCACCTTCGCCATTTCTGATTTTACTGGAAACATATTTCAGATCGCCTGAAATATAGGCCATGGTATCTGACACCAGTTGAATCTTTACGATCGTCTGACTGATCTGATGGGAAATAGCCGTATCTGTAATCAATGCTCCCAGGGTACCTTTTCCATTTTTCACAGATGCTACTATTCTGCTTAAATCTCCAGAAATAACAGCCGTTCTCTCTCCTGTAAGTTTGATACTTACGATTGCATTTTTAACATTATCGGCTACTGCTGGATCTGTTAAAATGCTCCATAATGTATTTGAATTATTAACCCTTTCGGTGATGATGCGCAGATTTCTGGCAATAGTAGAGACATCATCATTGGTTTTGTTGAGGGTTCTGAGCATTTCATCTGTTTCAATAGGATGCACAGATGCCAGCACATCGCCTTCTTCAATATCCAGACCAGGCTGATGGGCAGAATTGATATTGACCAGTTTATTTCCCATTAAACCGTCGGTACCAATACTGGCAAGCGCGTTCTTTTTAATATAAGACTGGTATTTATCTTCTATGATAAGCGTTACAAGCACAGAAGAATCATTCTGAATTTCAACTTCCTCAACGGTACCGACATCAATACCAGCAAAACGGACATTATTTCCAGCCTGCAGACCATCCACATTGTGAAAGCTGACATAAAGATTAAAAGTACTGGAAAACAGATTTTGCTTCGCCCCTATGAAGTACATAGCGATTATCAGGAAGGCCGTCCCTGCAATTACAAATAGTCCGAGTTTTATATTTTTATTAGGTTCTTTTTCCATGATCAGTCAAAAAATTGTTTTATTCTGATGTCCTCAGACATCTTTAATTCCTCGTAGGTTCCTTCGGCGTAGCATTTTCCATCAATGAGCATAACAATTCTGTTAGCCACTATTTTCACACAGTGCATGTCGTGTGATATGATAACAGAGGATGTTTTATAGACATTCTGAATTTCTACTATCAGTTCAGAAATCTCTTTACCAGTGATAGGATCGAGTCCTGTTGTTGGTTCATCATACAAAATAATATCAGGTTTAAGAATCAGAGTTCTTGCGATAGCAATTCTTTTTTTCATACCTCCTGAGAGTTCAGAGGGCATCATATATTCAGTATGTTCAAGTCCGACACTCTCCAACGCCTCTTTTACTGATTTGTCCATTTCATCAGGACTGAGGTCTTTTCCATGTCGTCGGAGCGGGAATTCGAGATTTTCGCGAACTGACATAGAATCGTATAGAGCATTACTCTGAAAAAGGAAACCCACTTTCACACGCATCTGATCCATCTCATCAGAATTAAGTTGAAGAACATCCTGATCGAGCACCTTTATACTCCCCTGGTCGGGATTAATTAAACCGATGATGCATTTTATCAGAACAGATTTTCCGGAGCCAGATTTTCCAAGCACTACCACGTTTTCCCCTTTAAAAACATCGAGGTTAAAATCTTTCAGCACCTCATTGCTTCCAAACGATTTAGACAAATGTTGTATTGATATAACGCTTTCCATTTGTACTATGTAAAACCTAGTAAATCTGCAATCTGCACTGCTATCAGATCAATTAAAAAAACGGCAAGAGATGCAACAACGACAGCAGTGTTGGCAGAGCGTCCTACCCCTTCAGTACCTTTATTGGAATTAAACCCTTTATAACACCCAACGATTCCTATTGCGAAACCAAAGAAATAGGTTTTTATAAAAGCCGGGAGTAAATCAGAATACGACAGAGCATCAAACACCTGGGTCCAGTACAATTCCCAGCTCACCACCCCTTTAATATTGGCGCCCAGATAGCCCCCATATAAGGCGATAGCATCAGCAATAATTGCTAATACCGGCAGCATAAGAGTTGTAGCCATTACCCTTGTCACCACCAGATATTTAAACGGGTTGGTTCCTGATACATCCATGGCATCTATTTGCTCGGTCACTTTCATAGACCCAAGTTCAGCACCAATACCAGAACCGACTTTGCCGGCGCAGATAAGAGCCGTAATCACCGGAGCAATCTCTCTGACCAGGGAAACAGATATCATTTTAGGCAACCAGGCTTCCGCACCAAATTCAACAAGGGTTGGTCGCGACTGAATTGTAAGAACCAGTCCCATAATAAACGCTGTTACACCTACCAGAGAAAGAGAATTGTAACCGACATAAAAGCATTGTCTTAGCAATTCACGCCACTCCTGCCTGGGCTTAAACAGTTCTCTGAAAAACCGTATGACAAATCCCGTCATATCACCGGCATCTGCGAGAAACTGTTTGAATCTATTATCTGACATGGGTTAAGACAAAATTACAACTAATTAAACAAATCCTTTAATTCATTTATGAAAACTGACAAGCAACAGTTTACGGGCATCAGGAACTTACCGGACCGTAGATACTGTGTTTTACAACACCCTTATCGAGGCGGGTAAAAACTGTCAAAACAAGATTTTGCGACACATTGCCCGCTTTAATACTATATGTTACGGTGTAGTTCCCAGACACCATCAAAGACTCTGTGCGGGTAATAGAACTGATATTTTTAAAGACAATTTTATAGGAAGTTTTATCCATTTGATAATTGCTAAAGAAAGCGTTCAGAAATGAATCTGTATTAAACTTCATTTGTTTTTCGTATTGCTCTTTCTTGTAATCTTTATCAAGACAATTTAAAACATCATTGCTTTTATGGGCCAGCACAGCATTTTCAAAACCAGCAAGGAACTGATCCAGACTTTCAACACCCGTTGATTTAACTGGTATTGCAGAATCAGAATGATCCACAATTGCAGTAGCTGCAGACTGGCATGAACTAACTGCGAAACCAGAAATCGTTACTATAAAAAGTAGAAATATCGTTTTAATATTCATACCTGCAAGTTACAGAATTATTGAAATACCTGCTTAAACAAATTAGCAACAGTCTGAGGATCCATCTTTTCGAGCAGATGACCCTGTGCAGGCATTTCCAGGTATCGGGCATACTGACAGGCTTCAGCAAATAATTGATTTTCTGCGGCACTTACCATTTTATCCTTTTCACCTCTTATAAAAACGCAGCTGGTTTGTAAGTGCATCATCTCTTCAAGATTCAGAGGATGGGCTCCTATTGATTTCAGGATTTCAGAAGTAGAGTTTAGCAGATGGCCAAAATGAGCACCATGTTCTGCTTGTAACTTTGGCAGGATGGGCTCCATAGTCTGAGGAGTAAGTTTAGCTGCTTCTTCCTCTGCTATAGCTTCAGACCAGTTTAGTTTTGTTGCCAGGCAAATCAGTTTTGAAAATTTAGTATTTCTTCTGAGAGTCGCCATCAGCGCCACATACCCACCCATGCTATAACCGGCAATCAGTGGATCAGTAATTTGATGTTGCTCAATATATTCATTCAGATAGTCAACTAAATTGATTATTTTAAGGCATGCTGACAGTGACGATTTTCCGTGACCAGGGAAATCGGGTGTATGAACAGTAAACTCATTTTCTAACAGCATTTTAATGGCTTGCCAGTGTGAGGCAGAACCAAGAGCGCCGTGCAGTAAAATGAGATCAGGTTTCATTAGTGTTTGAAGTGGCGAATGCCGGTAAGCACCATGGCCTGATTGTTTTTGTTCGCTTCATCGATACTCTCCTGATCTTTGATACTTCCACCAGGTTGTGCGATGGCAGTGATACCAGCAGCCCCGGAAATTGAAACACAATCAGGGAAAGGGAAGAAAGCTTCAGAAGCCATAACAGCACCGGTAGTATCGAACCCAAAGGCAGCTGCTTTTTTAATAGCAGATTCCAGAGCATCCACTCTTGAAGTCTGACCACAACCCATACCAATTAACTGTTTATTCTTCACCAGGGTGATACCATTTGATTTGAGGTGCTTAACTGCTTTAATCGCGAATTCGAGATCACTTAACTGATCGGCAGAAGGTTGCACATTGGTAACAACTTTAAAATCGGCCGCTTTTTCAGAGCTCCAGTCGATATCCTGTTCCAGCACACCATTCAGCAAACTCTTAAATTGTTTGGTATTATGTAATTGCTGTTTCAGTTTAATAATGATTCTATTCTTTTTAGATTTCAGAATTTCCAGAGCTTCTGCAGTAAAGTCGGGGGCCGTTACCACTTCAAAGAATAAGCTGTTCATAGCATTGGCAGTATCTGCATCAACTGTTCTGTTGCAGGCTAATACACCTCCGAAGGCCGAAGTTGGATCGCAGGCAAAAGCAGCATCGTAAGCCTCTTTCAAGCTTGCTCTGCTGGCAAGGCCACATGAATTGGTATGTTTGATGATGGCAAAAGTAGGTTCATCAAATTCAGCAACCAGATTCAATGAAGCTTCCACATCCACCAGATTGTTATATGAAAGTTCTTTACCATTTAAAATCTCAAAAATATCGTTGAGATTGCCATAGAAAGTACCTTTCTGATGCGGATTTTCGCCATATCTCAGAGTTTTAGATTCGCTAAAACTAACTTTATGAACAGGCAATTCGGCACTGCGATTGAAGTAATTGAAAATGGCAGTATCGTAATGCGAAGAAGTCATGAACGCCTTAGCTGCAAACAATTTACGATCAGCGATATCTGTAGACCCATTTTTAGATTGCAGCAATTGCAGCAAATCGTCGTATTGATTTCTGTCAGAAACGATCAGAGTATCATTAAAGTTTTTGGCAGTTGCCCTGATGAGGGAGATACCTCCGATATCAATTTTTTCAATGATTTCAGCCTCATCGTTAGTAGACCTGATAGTATCTTCAAATGGATATAAATCAACAATCACCAGATCAAGAGTACCGATGCCATGCTTGCTTAACTGGTCCATATCATTGGCATTGTCTCTGCGTGCCAGAATACCACCAAAAATCGCAGGGTGAAGTGTTTTCACGCGACCATCAAGAATTTCCGGAAATCCAATTGTACTTTCAACAGCGATGG
Organism: Chitinophagaceae bacterium; assembly: GCA_046074245.1. Classification (GTDB taxonomy): domain Bacteria; phylum Bacteroidota; class Bacteroidia; order NS11-12g; family UBA955; genus JABMMZ01. Next base: position 7,200 of record JBJTNS010000055.1, read on the forward strand.
CATTAACACCAAGATCATTAATAAATTTCAGCGTTCCACCAGTAGAATATATCTTCACACCTAGTGCGTCTAGTCGGCGAACGATTGGTTCTAAATTGTCTTTGTGGTAGACTGAAATTAAAGCGGATTGGATGGTTTTTGAATTGTTTGACATTTACGCCGCAAAAATACAATTTAATCGGCAGAGGGTTTGAATGATTGTAAACAATTTTTGCCATTAAAAGTCTGAATTCGGCTTAAAACGCTCTCCAAAAAATGATGTTTAAAAGACCTTTAATCGAGCAGAAAAGAAAAAAAAATTTAAAAACAGACATTTTCACACCTTATATAGAAAAAAATTTCAAAGTTCAGGCAACGTTTTTTTTAAGCAACATTTCAAAATGAGGTGATGTCTTTCTTTTATGAAACGAATTTTACCTCTTCTTAGCCTATTAATCTTAGCGAACTTCAACCTGAGTGCTTCTCACATGATGGGTGGAGATATCGCTTACGAATGTATTTCACCCGGGAAGTACAAACTGGTGGTAAAAATTTACCGCGACTGCCGGGGAATACCCTTTAACAATCCCGATATTGGCATGTATTGCAAAGACGGCAGCACCAGTGTGACAGTTAACTATACCCGCACTGCCATCAATGATATAACAGAGGTTTGCAACTCAGATCCTAAACCCTGTAATCCTGAGAACACCACCATTAGTTCACCTGGTATTGAAGAACATGTTTTCGAAGCTATAGTAGACTTCAATACCAGTCCGTTTAAAGCTTTTAAAGATGCAGGATGTTGTGAAGTAATGATAAAGGTTGAACAAAATGCCCGAAACAGTGCTTTAACAACACTGGTTGCAGGCAATTTTTACACCGATGCGATGATTAATATTTGTAAGATTGGTGATAAGTGTAACACATCACCTCAGTTATCAACGCCTCCGGTTGCTTTTATCTGCTGCAACAAGCCTTTTACTTTTAACAACGGCGTTAGAGAGGTTGTAGATGGAGACAGCTTATCTTATTCTCTGGTAAATGCATTGAAAGGCAATCAAACCAACGAAACGTATTTCGGGGCATTCTGTCCAACCTTGCCTATGACACCATATTGCCCGCCTAATCCCGGAATACTCAACTGTCGCCCGCTTCCTAATGCTGACCCTCCACGTGGATTTTATTTTGACAAGGAAACAGGTGATATCATCTTTACGCCAACTAAATGTGATGAGGCTGGAGTGATAGTGATACGCATTGATGAGTGGCGTAAAAATCCAGACACCAAGCAATGGGAACTAATAGGGTTCACTAAAAGAGATATGCAACTGGTGGTAAAATTATGTCCGAATAACAATCCGCCATATTTTGTTACTAAAACCAATAAATACTCTGTTTGCGAAGGCAATAGATTGTGTTTTGATATCATCACCAAGGACGATCCATTTCTACCGAATCAGATTATTCCGGATACTTTGGCATTAACCTGGAACTTTGGTATTCCGCAGGCAACCTTTACCATTGTCGATCCGACAGCACGAGAGAAAACTGCCAAATTTTGCTGGGACACTAAAATCGGGGATGCCCGTCCTAACCCTTATACTTTTACAGCTACAGTTAAAGACAACAATTGTGATAATCCAGCAAAAGCCAATAAAGGTTACAACATTACAGTTAAACCTAAAGCCCGTTCTACCAGAAAATATACACTAGGTGATTGTGGCTGGTTGAAATGGAAAGCTACTCCGGTAGATACCATTAACCAGAACCCTAAAAACTACGTGTATCAGTTCACAATCCGTGATAGCACGAATAGTGGTGTGCCTTATTACATGACTTACAAACAACTTGACAGTT
>JBJTNS010000056.1:0-16858 GCA_046074245.1 Chitinophagaceae bacterium
TCAGATTTTTTATAGAACATCTCACCGTTAATTTCAACACCTTTTTCGAAAGACTTTTTAGCATTATCCCAAGCTCCTCCAGCATTGTTTTGGAAGATACCCATTAATACACCAGAAACGGTAACACCAGCTAATAAACCACCAAGGATTTCAGCAGATGTAGTATCGGCAAACATGCCTTTGAAACCAAAACCAACAAGAACCGGAACTAATAGAGCGATAGCACCTGGAGCTAACATTTCTCTGATAGACGCTTTAGTAGAGATGGCAACACATTTTTCGTATTCAGGTTGAGCTTTGTATTCCATGATACCTGGAATTTCTCTGAACTGTCTTCTAACTTCGTTTACCATATCCATGGCAGCACGACCAACAGCAGCGATTGCTAAAGAAGAGAAAATGAATGGAATCATACCACCCACAAATAAAGCAGCAAGTACTGGTGCTTTGTAAATATCGATAGAGTTGATACCCGCAACACCAACGAAGGCAGCGAATAATGCTAATGAAGTTAATGCAGCAGAAGCGATAGCGAAACCTTTACCAGTAGCAGCAGTTGTATTACCTACAGCATCCAGGTTGTCAGTTCTTTCTCTTACTTCTGGTGGTAACTGACTCATTTCAGCGATACCACCGGCATTGTCAGCAATCGGTCCGAATGCATCAATCGCTAACTGCATTGCAGTAGTCGCCATCATACCAGCAGCAGCAATTGCCACACCGTATAAACCAGCAGCAGAATAAGAAGTAACAATACCAGCAGCCAGAACAAGGATTGGAATAACTGTTGATTCCATACCTACTGACAAACCACCGATGATGTTGGTAGCGTGACCAGTTCCAGATTTTTCGATGATAGAGTTAACTGGACGTTTGCCCATGGCTGTGTAATATTCAGTAACGATACTCATTAATGCACCTACTATTAAACCGATAATAATGGCCATGAAGATACCTTCTCTGGTGAATTCAAAACCTCTCAGGTTTAAGGTAGTATTAGCTGGAATTAATAAGTTAACAAGGAAATAAGAAGCGATAGCTGTTAATATGATTGAAGACCAGTTACCCATGTTAAGGGCTTTCTGAACTGAATCAGTGTCTTTTCCAATTCTAACGAATAAAGTACCAACGATTGAGAAAATCAAACCTAAACCGGCAATCAGCATAGGAAGGATGATTGGAGATAAACCATTGAACTGGTCGGCAACAATAATTTCCTGACCTAATACCATGGTGGCAAGGATGGTTGCTACGTAAGAACCAAATAAGTCGGCACCCATACCAGCAACGTCACCTACGTTATCACCTACGTTATCGGCAATAGTAGCAGGGTTTCTAACGTCGTCTTCAGGAATACCTGCTTCTACTTTACCTACTAAGTCGGCACCAACGTCGGCAGCTTTGGTATAAATACCACCACCAACACGCGCAAATAATGCGATTGATTCAGCACCTAAAGAGAAACCAGCAAGCACTTCGATAGCTTTTGCCATTCCATCTTTAGTGATTGGATCAACAAAGAAGTTATAAAATACGATAAACAATGAACCTAAACCAACAACAGCTAAACCTGCTACACCTAAACCCATTACGGTACCACCAGTAAATGATACTTTAAGGGCTTTAGATAAACTGGTTCTTGCGGCCTGTGTTGTACGAACGTTAGCTTTTGTAGCCACTTTCATACCGATGTAACCAGCAAGTGCAGATAAAACAGCACCGATTAAAAAGGCGATAGCAATTAAGGGACTGGAATCTTTCACCAGAGTGCCGCTCCATGCCAGTAATATGGCAGCGATTACAGCAAAGTATCCGAGTACTTTCCATTCAGCCTTCAGGAAGGCCATTGCACCATTGGCAATGTATCCAGCCAGTCGATTCATGTTTTCGTCGCCCGTTTCCTGTTTGTTCACCCAGGCCGATTTAACAGCCATTACCAGTAATCCAACCACACCCAGTGCTGGGATCAGATATAAGATGTTCATGTTCATAATTAATTTGATGTCCTTGTTAAAAGGGTGCAAAAATAGGGAATTAGTTTGAAAATGCACACTTTTTTGACTATATTAAAAGGAAAGAAATTACTTTATTTGTAATTTACTGTAGATTAGTCAAAAAAATGATTTAATAATCTGTTAGTGAGTTGAATACGCTTGTTTTAGAATTCTAACTGAAATTAATGTTAGATAGGTTAAATAACTATTAATCTGTTATTTAACTAAATTTAGGAACATGTAAACGCTTTATTATCTTTTTCTTAGATTATTTTACCGTCTTCCATTTCAATGATGCGGTCGGTACTCTGCGCGAAGTCGGGATCATGGGTAACAATTAGTAATGTTTGCTGGTAGTTGTGTGCCAGTTCTTTGAAAACATCAAACACAATTAAACTGTTTTTCTTATCAAGATTACCAGTGGGTTCGTCGCCCATAATGATAATTGGATCGTTGATCATGGCTCTGGCAATGGCTACTCTTTGCTTCTGACCGCCCGACAACTGATTGGGTTTTTTCATGGCTTCATCTGCAATGCCAAGAATCTTGAGCTTTTCCATGGCTCTGTGTTCCACTTCCTGGTCAGTATATTTGCCCATCTTTAAGCCTGGAAGCATCACATTTCGCAGTACTGAAAACTCATTGAGTAAGTAGTGAAACTGGAAAACAAAGCCAATCTTTTCGTTTCTAACTCTTGCTAATTCTGCTTCTTTGCGGTTCTTCATTGTCTCGCCGTCAATCATCAGATCACCTTCGTAATCGGTGTCCATGGTAGACAAAATATAGAGCAGGGTGGATTTACCACAACCGGATTTTCCTGTTACGGAAACAAAATCACCTTTTTGTATCGAAAAATTAATGGATTTGAGGACGGGTATAGTAACCGGATCGTGAAAGAACTTCACGATGTTTTTAGCTTCTAAAATCTTATTGTCGCTCATATTACTTGCCTCTGATGATAATGACCGGATCAATTTTACTGGCTTTTCTTGCAGGGAATAATCCCGCCAGATAGGTGGTGACCAGAGAAAATACAATGCCTACCATGTAGAATTTGATATTGTAATTAATAGGGTAGGTTTTAATGGTTGGTAAAGATGCTGTATTAAATGGAATGGCGTCGATTGTTGCAGATAGTAGAAATCCGAAACCTAGTCCTAGCAAGCCTCCAAATATACCTATACTCAACGCTATTGAGACGAAGATGTTTTTAACATCGCGACCCGAAAAACCGGTAGCTTTTAAAATAGCGATGGAGTCCATCTTCTCATAAATCATCATGTTTAAGATGTTGTAAATACCAAAGCCAGCAACAATTAGAAGTGTCACTCCTACGGCATAAGAGATGGTGGTTCTTACCGAACTTCCGGTTTCAAATTGCGAGTTAGCGGTTTGTATATCCTCAGCATCTGCGTCGTATAAGCGGGCAAATTCTTTGGCTACCGGCGGCGCCATAGCAATGTCTTTTAATTTAATTTGAAGATCGGTGATATAGCTATTGGGTTTGGAGAGTAGTTTTTGTGTAGTGGCAATAGATGCGTAACTCTGTACTTTGTCGAGGTCTGCTAAACCCGACTGGAAGTAGCCAACTACCTTGAGTTGCATTCTGTCGCCACGTGCAGTGGTAACCTGTATGACATCGCCAATATTTGCCAGCATTTTATCGGCGGCTCCCTTTCCTAAAATGATACTGTTTGGGATGTTTTTTAAATCGTAATAATTGCCGGCTGTAACATAATCACTAAAGAAAAATAATTTGTTTTCAGCTTCCACATCAATCCCGTTAATCACGCCTGTTAAGTCGATAGCGCCTACATTATAAAATACCTGAGCGGTAATTTTAGGAGCAAAGCCCAAAACTCTGCTATCGTTTTTTAGGGCTGTCATGATAGCACCCGAGTTGTGAAGTTCAATTTTACTCAGACTTGGTTTTACCGACTGTATAAAGTTATGAGCAGATTTAAAACTATCGCTACGGTTTACGGGCTGTATGTCTGATGCTTTTATTTCGTTGTAGAGTTTGATGTGGGGAGTTCGGTTAAGGATCAATCCGTCGAGCATATCATTGAGTCCGGACATAAAACTCAGCAATGTGATAAACATAGTAATGCCGAACGTTACACCAACCGCTGCTACCAGTGTTTGGCGCCAGCGAGCTTTTAAAAGCGATACCGCTATGGTATAGATAAGGCGCGAATTTGTCATTCTGGTAAATGGATCTGGTCTGTTGAATTGATCCCGCTGAGAATCTCTACTTTTTTGTAATCTTTTAGACCGGTTTTAACGGCAATTTTTTCACCCTTGCTGTTTAATACAAAGGAATCATTGATCAGATATTGTCTTGGAATAGTGAGGGCATTCTGTTTGGTATGAACAACTATATTAGCTTCTGCTGTCAGATTTGGATAAAGTTTCGGAGGTTGTTTAACAAATAAGGCTTCTACCAGAAAAGTTTTAGTTCGCTCATTCATTATCGGGTTAATTTTTGATACTTTAGCTTCGAATACTTCGCCTTTGTAACTGTCCAGAGAAATAAAGACAGGCATACCATTTTTAACTTTAACAATATCGTATTCGTCGACCTGAAGCTGTATAATAAAGTGACCAGCATCGCCAATGATAGCGACTGGCGTTTGAGGCGATACCAGTTCACCATTTTTTTTCAGGATGGCGTAAACACGGCCATTGACTTCAGACCTGATGGTAAAATCGTTTTCTAATTGCGAGCTGATTCTTAAATTGTTTGCAGATTGTTGTTCATTGAAACGGATCTGACGGAGTAGTTCGTTGTAGCGTAGGCGAGCAGCATCGCTGGCTGTTTTTGAATTCTGATAATTAAGTTCACTTTGCTCAAGCTGAAGTTTAGTGCCAATGTTCTGTGACCATAAATTGCGCTGGCGGATGTATAATAATGAATCCTGAACTAATTTTTTCTGAGCAAGACTGAGGTTGATTTTTAATTCATTTATTCGTGCCTGATTGTTGCGAATGTCTGAAAACTGGGCTGCCAGACTAGCATTTTCTTTGTTGAGTTTAGAAGCTTCATTGAAGATTTTAAACAAAGGTGTGCCAGAAGAAACGGTATCGCCTTCTGTTACCAGTGTGTTTTGAAGAATGCCATTGACTGTTGCATATACCTGATATTGATTGTCGCTAATTATAGTCCCTGAGGCATAAACAGACTCGGTTATGGTTTCTATCGCAGGCTGAATGCCATGTTTTTTGTTGGAACAGGCCGATAATCCCGCCACACATGCTAAGAGCAAAACAGATAATTTCACAGAGCAAATTTATAGTATTTATTAGATTTTAAAACAGATTGCTTTTTGAGTATAAAAATAAAAGTATCTGATAAATAATGAATTATACAAATCACACTGATTAATCTCATAGATTATCTCTGATTTACAAATTGTTAATGTATTGAAACAATTGATCAGTTTGTTTTTTCAAGTCTGTTTTTAATGAATTTAATCAGTTCAAGAATAAGTAGCAATACAGCAGCACCAGCAATGGCTGGGACGAAATAAGTGTAACCAGGGTGACTGAGTTTAAAGATATGTTGTAAAGGAGGCAGACTTATTATGGCCATTAGTAGGAGCAAAGCAATGGTAAACAGAAGCATGATGCTTGTATTGTTTTCTCTGAAGATATCTGTAAAGTAGCGACTGCTGCTGAGATTACTCAGGATAAGTGCCAGATTGCCGAGTACTAGAGCTGACATGGTTAAAGAACGACTGTATTCTACTATTTCTCCTGATTGCTGGTAAACCATTATGGTCATAATCAGTAAAAGCAAACCCTGAAAAATGGCATACAACATTTTTCGCCAGCCAAAAATTGCTTGTGCCTTGGGACGAGGAGGTCTGTTCATAATGTGTTTTTCTTCCTGCTCTGTTTCAAAAGCAATGGAACACATAGGGTCTATGATCAATTCCATTAAAATGATGTGTAAAGGGAGTAGCAGAATAGGAAAGCTGTTGCTAAATGCTGGTAATAAGGTTAAGCCTATAATCGGAATATGCACTGCCAGGATATAAATAAGCGCTTTCTGAAGATTGTCGTATATTTTTCTTCCGGCTCTTATGGCAGCAACAATTGAAGCAAAATTATCATCCAGTAAAACCAGTGAGGAGGCTTCTCTGGCCACATCAGTGCCTTTATTACCCATGGCAATTCCAATGTCTGCCGCTTTCAGAGCTGGAGCATCATTTACACCATCACCTGTCATTGCCACTACTTCGTGCATACTTTGAAGTGCTTTTACAATTCTCAGTTTTTGTTCAGGCTGAACTCTGGCACAAACAGCAACAGATTGCATGGCAACTTTTAGTTGCTCATCGTTCATACTGGCAATGTCTGTACCACTAAGGACTGTAGGTTCCAGACCAATTTTGCCCGCAATTACACGGGCAGTCAGCGGATAGTCGCCAGTTATCATTATGACTCGAATGCCAGCTTTTCGGCAATCGGCAATCGCTGCGGGAACTTCCTGACGAATTGGGTCGGTAAATCCCAGAAGTCCTGCCAGTTGGTAGTTGAATTCTGTTTGTGTTTCTGGTAGACGACCATCGTGTTTAGCACTGGCAACAGCGATGACTCTGAAGCCATCTTCGCTAAGTTGTTTTAACTGATCGTGAGCCTTTGCTTTTTCAATTTCGTTTAGGCGACAAAGCTGAAAAACTGTTTCAGGCGCTCCTTTGCAATAGATGTGGTATTGATGATCTACTTTGTAAACCAGACTCATGGCCAGAAGTGATTGCTGCAGGGGGTAGGTTTTTAAAGCTGCTTCCCTGCTTAGACCCAGGGTAAGGGCTCTTGCTTCTATTGCTTTTTCCATGGCATCGGTACTTTGAGGTGCCGAAGCTTTATAGGCCATTTCTATAATTGAATGAACGGATTTAAGTTTTGAGATGGAATTAGAAATCAGCACAATTTCATTATACAGGCCGATACTATCCAGTTGCATTTTGTTTTCTGTGATAGTGCCTGTTTTGTCGCTGCACAGCACCGTAGCCGAGCCTAGTGTTTCTATGGCAGAGGCTTGTCTGGTAAGTACATTTTTACCTGATAATCGCCAGGCTCCTAAAGCGATAAAGACCGTAAAGACAACGGGGAATTCTTCAGGTAGTATGGCCATAGAAGCGGCCAGTCCGTTGAGTAATGATTGAATAAAATCGCCTCGTTTTAAATAGAATACAACCACTACTGTTAAGCAGATAAGGATACCAATAATGGCAAAATTTCTTATCAGTTGTTTAAGTTCTTTTTGGAGGGCGGTACTTTGAGGTGTAATTGAGGCGAGCGACTGACCGATTTGTCCGAAACGAGTTGCCTGTCCTATGCTTAACACGTTTGCGATGGCTGATCCCTGAGTGATGAGCGTACCACTATAAACCATGTTATCGGGAGCAATATGAGATTTATTGACGGCAACAGATTCTCCACTCAGTAGCGATTCGTCGACTGATAAATGTTGTGTCTCTGTGATCTGCGCATCTGCTGGTACCCTGTCGCCTTCGTTGAGGAATACAAGGTCGCCGGGCAGAAGTTCGCGACCCGGAATACGGATTTTCTCGCCATCTCTGAGTACTAAACAGCGAGGAGAAGACAATTTTTTTAGGGCTTCTAATGCTCTTTCGGTTTTGCGATGCTGGTAAAAGGTGATATAGACAATGATAAGTATTGTCGACAACATGATAAAGCCTTCTGTATAATCGCCAATAATCATGTAGAGCACGCTACAGGCAATGAGAAGAAGGAACATAGGTTCTTTAACCACTTCGAAAGCAATGGTATAGATGCTTTTAGGCTGTGCAGAGTTTAACTCGTTATAGCCGTATTTTTCGCGACCTTGCTTTATGTCAGTGGCACTAAGTCCGTTCACATTTTTTTGCGTGTTTTAGTTTAAAGAAGAAATGGTTCTTCTATTCTACCCATGATTTGTAGTAGCCTGGATCTTCAATCTGCATGGCCGCTTCAGTGATCTTGAGCGGATAGAAGGGGTCTATCATTACAGCCAGTTCAAGAGTTTCTTTGGCGCCTATGCTTTTTTCGACAGTTCCAGGGTGGGGGCCGTGAGGAATTCCTTTAGGATGCAGAGTAATCATGCCTTTTTCGACGTGCTTTCTGCTCATAAAATCGCCATCGACATAATAGAGAACTTCGTCTGAATCAACGTTGCTATGGTTGTAGGGCGCAGGAACAGCTTGCGGATGGTAATCAAACAAGCGAGGCACAAAAGAGCATATAACGAAATTATGGCCTTCGAAAGTCTGGTGAATTGGCGGAGGCATGTGGATACGACCGGTAATAGGTTCGTAGTTGTGGATACTAAAACCGTAAGGGTAGTGGTAGCCATCCCAGCCAATGGCATCAAAAGGATGTGTGGTATAAGTATATGGAAAAAGTTCGTCGCCTTTTTTAATAATCACTTTAAACTCGCCTGTCTCATCATGCGTTTTCAGGTCTTGTGGCAATTTGATATCTCTCTCACAGAATGGAGAATGTTCAAGAAACTGCCCCATATTGTTGAGGTAGCGCTTTGGAGGGCGAATCGGACTGAAGGATTCGGTAATAAAAAGACGGTTATTGCTGTCATTGAATTCCAGCTGATAGATAACACCTCTGGGAACTACCAGGTAATCGCCGTATGCAAAAGGGATATTACCATATAAAGTTTTTAGTAATCCACTGCCTTCATGAACAAAAATTACCTCATCGGCATCGGCATTTTTGTAAAAGTAATCAGTCATCGATTTTCTGGGTGCTGCGCAGGTAATATACAAGTCGTTGTTGAAGAGTTGTATAACGCGACTTTCCAGAAAATCATCTTTAGGGGCAGTGTTAAAAGTCATGAAACTTCTGTTCTGCATATTATTGCTGATGGCAGCTTTAGGTGCAACATTAACAGGTGCACCGATATTTTTAACCAGTGTTGGTGGGTGGCAATGGTATACCAGTGAGTAGGTGCTGGAGAATCCTTCGGTACTTACTAACTCCTCTGCATACAGGTCACCATTAGCTTTGCGGTACTGAATATGTCTTTTTTCCGGAAATTTTCCGGCTTTGTGATAAAATGGCATAAAATCGTTTAAATTTGTGGGTAAAATTAAGTTTTTTTTGTAATATGTTAAACTGTAAATCGCATTGTTTCTACATTTTGTTTCTGGTGCTTCTGGCGGGTACCAGTTCTTGTTCAAAATCGGGCCACGAGCGCTATATTTCTGAAACTGATACGACTTATTCTCTGGATATCAGAAATATCAGCAAGAAGATTAATGCCAGTCCCTCTAATCCAGAACTGTATTATACCCGTTCTAATACCTTCTATTTCGAAGACAATTTCAAACAAGCGCTTTTAGACATTGATTATGCTTTGAAACTTGACTCTCTTAATCCTTTGTATTTCTACAGTCGTGGTAAATACCTGATGGCTGGAGATACAGCAAATGCCAGAGAAGCAGAGAATAGTTTTAAGAAGGCCATTGCTTTCAAACCTGATTTCACAGATGCCTTGTCTGAGTTAGCTAAATTATACCTTGCCAAGCAGAATTACCAGGGTTCTGAAGAACTCTATCAGCGCATTAATAAACTGGATCCAAGTAATCCATTGTCTTATTTTTATCTTGGTATCATTGCAAAAGAGCAAGGTGATACCAGTAAAGCAATTCAGCTTTTTGAGAAGTCGCTGGTTTATGATGATAAATACTACAATGCTATTATGCAGCTTGGAAATATTTATGCAGAGTCGCATGATGCTAAAGCCCTGGTGTTTTTCGACAGAGCCATCAAGGTAAACGAGTTTAGCGACGAAGCATTATATGCCAAAGGTTTATATCTGCAAAAAGAGAATTTGTATAAAGATGCCGTGGCCTTATATGAAACAGTGGCCCGTATGAATCCTGCCCATATACTTTGTCGCTACAATTTAGGATACATAAATGGTCTTTTTGGGAATTATAATAAGGCGATTGAATATCTTGATCAAACAATAGAACTTGCGCCTGATTATGCGGATGCTTACACTTTAAGGGGTACAATGAAAGAGCAATTGAAGAACAGTACTGGTGCTTATAACGATTATAAACATGCTTTGCAGTTAGATGAGCATCAGGATCTGGCAGAAAAGGGATTGAAAAGAATCAATATCACGATTTCAATGCCTTAAGGCAGTTGTTTTACGAACGAAACATGAGAGAAGGATCTTCCTCAGGTTCTTTCTTCTGATATAAATACCAGGCAAGTCCGCCAGCTGCAAAGGCAAACAATAGGAATATAACACCCACCCAGCGGTCGCGGTACTTTCTGTCAGTATAATTAATAATAACATTTTTTGAGGTTTCCAGATGAACGATTTGTCTGTTTACCTCTCCGGCTTTTAGTTTCCAGTCGCCGTAATACACTTTAACAGAATCTCCAATATGCAGCATACTCAGTTGTTCTGTATACAGAAGATTTTTCCTCTGATAAATGCCGAAAGTCTGTTCATTGCCATGCACTTTAAAGCATAAGGCATACTGATGCAGATCGGTGTCAAATTCTTTAACGCCCAGTTCGATAATACTGCCATGGGCCAGTTTAGCGTCTTCAAGATCCCAGCTGGAACGATACGTAAACATCGTTCCAAAAACGAACCAGAGTCCGGCTACGGCAATCAAAATATAGGTTCTGAACCTCATGTTGAATTTGATATCTTTAATGTAAACGTTCAAAATAGTGCAGTAATGATCCATACGGTAGCCTAACCAATACGTATGATTTACTCTGCAATTATCGACATTACTTTTAAATTAACAAATTCAAAATGCAGCTTTTAAGCCCAGGCCCGGGTCGATAAACAGAGCTGAACCTCCGTATTGATAGAAATGAATGGCTGGCTTAAGGTCTAAACTAATGGCTATTGGCGCTTTGTCAAACTTATATTCCAATCCAATAATGGCATCTATGCCAAAAGCATTTTCCTGACGATAGACAAAATATTGTCTGTCTTTTTTGTAATAATAGTTGTTGTAGGTGTTGCGACCAATATGAGCGCCTGCACCATAGTATAGTTGCACTTTGCTGATGCCACTGGCCTGGTATTTTTCATATAAACCTGTCACACTGTAACCGTATGGATGCAATCCTATAATACCTTCTATCGCAGCATTATTTTTTAATGCAGCTTTAATGGTTAATCCTTCTGTTCCTCCAAATCTAAGTCCAACCGCAGTTTTATAAGGAACCTGTGCAGAGAGAATGGAGCAAAAAAACAATCCGATGGCGATGAATGATAATTTCATAATATTGATTTTTAAATGATAAATATATATATAAATGTCTGTATAATAGTTGTTTATGCGATTTTTAAGGAAGTTTCCTTAAAATTGCTTATATTACATAAAATACTAGTAATTAGATTTTTATGTAATTTAGAGCTTGTGGTTGAATTCTTTCAGTATTCTGTAAATGGTAGCGGGACTTATATCCAGGATTTTTTACCCTTTTTGGCCGTCATCGTCGTCTTTGATGAGCATCATTAAAATAATTTTAAAGGTGTATTCACGCAGGGTATGTTCGTCGCTGCTCATTTGCGATATCAGGTCGCTGTGCTGGAACATGATATGATGGTCTTCTATTTCGTGATTGTCGCTCATCACAACTGCTACTTCAATTACTGTTTTCAATTCTCTGACATTGCCTGGGAAAGGGTAGGCCAGCAATTTCTGACAAGCTTTTTCGCTGAGAGATTTTACCGTCATTTGATTTGAATGGCAAAATTCTTCTATGTGTTTTTTTGCAATCAGCAGCACATCATGGCCACGGTCGCGCAGGGGAGGGAGGTTGATTTTGAGTCCCATTATTCTGAAGAATAAGTCTTCTCTGAATTTTTTCTCTTCTACCAGTTTTTTCAAGTCCTGATGCGTTGCTATAATCAGTTTACAATCTATTTTTATTGCGGTATTGCTGCCTACCGGGGTAACTTCTCGTTCCTGTAAAACCCGCAGTAACTTCGTTTGAAGAGCCAGATCCATTTCAGCAATTTCGTCGAGGAAGATGGTCCCTCCATTGGCTTCTGCAAATTTTCCTTTTCGTTTTTCAACTGCTCCGGTGAAGGCGCCTTTTTCGTGACCAAATAGTTCGCTTTCTACCAGTTCTTTTGGAATTGCAGCCATATTAACGGCTACAAAAGGTTTGTTTTTGCGGTCGGAATTGTAGTGAATGGCCTTTGCAACTAATTCTTTACCTGTACCTGTTTCACCTGTTATAGACACATTGATATTAGAAGAAGATGCTTTCTGAAGCATAGAGAAGATATCGAGTATGGCTTTACTCTGCCCAATGATGGTGTTTGAAAAATTGAATTTGTGTTCAACTTCTTTTTGCAGATATTCTATTCTGTCTTCGAGATTAGATTTTTTCAGGAGGTTGCTGACATTGTTGAAGAGACGCGAGTGCATATCCGGACTTTTAACCAGGTAATCGTAGGCGCCCTGTTTTAACAGTTCTACCGCGATTTCGATATCGTCTTGTTCAGAGATAATAATGACTTCAATTTTAGGATTGAATTCCTTGATTTTTTTTAGCAGAATATTGCCGGTAGTGTCCGGTAATTTATAGTCGAGCGTAATGACATCAGGAATTTCGTGAAGCGCTTTGAGTAAATCATTGCCATTGAAAAAACTTCTGACAACAATATCAGGATTCTGGCTCAGACTGTGAACGATCATTTTATTGAACCAATCGTTGTCTTCTACGACAAATACTTTATAATTTTTACTGTTTGGCATTGGTTATTTAGGTGATTTATTAGAGGTGATATAATTCTGAAGTGCTTGCTCAAGCTGAGCAAATTGATTTTTAAAAGTCTGGAACTGATTTAGAATTTCCGTTTTTGAAATACTAAGTTCAGATTCTGTCATGTTTTCTATTTGTTTAATGCTGTTATAAGCGTCTGCGGCCATAATAAATCTTAGCGGAGATGCTAATCGGTGAGCGATTAAGTTTATATTGTCCCAGCGCTCTGTTATAAGTTCTTCTTCTATTTCTTTTATTCCCCTTTGTGTTGAAATGACCAGAGTTTCAAGCATGTCCTGAAGGAATTTTGGGTCGTTTCCAGCTTGTCGGTTAAGCTCAGTCAGGTCGAATAGTTTTTTACTGTTTAAGGCATCAGACGACTGAACATGTGCGTTGACATTTCCGTGGAATTCCGGACCTTTTTTGAGGATGTTATAAAGTAAGTCCATTAATTCGCTTTCCTTAAAAGGTTTATCCAGAAATAATTCAACTTTATTATCCAGGAAAGTTTTGAGATTGTCGTGTGTTAAGGCCGCAGATACAGCAATGATAGGTGTTTCAGCCTTGCTGGTATCCTTCATCGCTCTGATTCTTCGGGTAGTTTGTATGCCGTTTAGCTGAGGCATTTTAACATCCATCAATATGCAATCAATTTCTTCTTTTTCCAGAATTGACAAAACATGCAGACCATTTTCAGCCTCAAAGGTCTGAACATGGTATTTGTGAAGTATGTTATTCATCAGAACTCTGTTAAATAACTCATCATCTGCAACGATAATCTTTTTGTTTTCCAGGAATAAAAGATCGTTTAAATAAGAATTTTCTTTGCTTAAATCGTTCAGGGTGCCTGTGACAAAAGGAATTTTAATTCTAACTGTCGTGCCTTTGTTTAGTTCACTTTCAATGTCTATTCTGCCATTGTGAAGTTCAACCAGCATTTTGGTAATACTAAGTCCCAGGCCCGAACTCCCGGCCTTATTCCAACCTTCGGCATTGTCTGCCATGTGAAACTCTTTGAAGATATTTTCGAGTTCGTCTTTTTTAATGCCAATACCAGTGTCTTTTACTTCCAGAATAATTTCGCAGGCATTCATGTTAATGTTTTTATATGAAACCGAAACATTGATACTGCCTTCAATGGTGTATTTAATGGCATTGCCAATAATATTAAACAGGATCTGACGAATGCGGTAGGCGTCTCCAATCAGGATGTCTGGCACTTGTTCGTCTATGCTTTCATTGAGTTGTATGTTTTTCTCGGTGATCAGAGGTTCCAGTAGTTCAAGAGTCTGCTGTATGGTTTTTCTAAGTTCAAATCCTTTCTTGTTTAATTCGAGTTTGCCTGCATTAAGTTTAGAAAAGTCGAGAATATCATTCACAATACTTAGGATATGCTGAATGGATTTCTGTATAATTTCAGTTTGTTTTCTCTGAGAGTAGTTGAGGTTGGATGCGTGCAGCTGATCGACGAAACCGGAGATAGCATTTAGCGGAGTTCTGATTTCGTGACTCATATTGGCCATAAATCTTTCTTTGATCATCGCCAGTTCCTCTGCTATATCTTTAGAAGCAGAAAGTTGTTTCTGGATATTAGATAAATTTCTGATGTATCTGAAATAGACTATACCTGCAAGAAGGATGAATAATGCCGTGCATGCTCCCAGCATCATGATGGATCTGTTTGCTGTTTTGATGGTAGATTCGGTAAAGATCCTCTCGCGGTCAAGGCGATCGGTTTCTATGTTCTCAAGTAAAACACAGATTTCGTTTACTCTCAAATTGATACTATGGTCGAGCTCCAGATAAGGATTGATGTTTTGAGCATCTGCCATTTCCAGGATATCCAGCTTGCTGTTGTTCTGAGAACTTGTATCAATGTCTTTAGATTCGGTTTTTCTGTAGAATTTTCGTTTTGATTTTTTAGGCCGGTATTCGACAGCTGCTCTGTCCATGGCCGTTCTGATCGACTGCATATTCATGTAATCCTCAATCAGGCGTTCGATCGACTTATCTTGCTGGAATCTTACGATATTATTGATGTTCTTTATTTTAATACTGATGTATGTTTTTAATGAATCAATCAAAAAAGTTTCCTGAGATGTTACCTTTCGCGACATTTTTAATTTTAAAATTAGTCGGCGGATCTCTGTAGAAGAAGAATCCAGTTGAGTCAGATAATGTTTCTGGTGGGTGATGACATACATCTCCAGCTTATTATCAATGTTGTCGTAGTTGGCATGAATGCTTTTGATGGAGTTAAGCTCCATATCCTGATTGATTCTGCTTTTCAGGTTGTTCAGGGAATCAGAAATTCTACTGTAGCTGATAATACCTGTGGCAAGTATCAGAATAAAAGAAAGGAATAGCAGGACATAAACCAGATTTCCCCATTTGTTATCTTTAAAGTAGAAAAGTTTCATATTGTACGGATTCTAAAAATCAATCATCTAATAAATAGCCAGGGAATCTGAATTCCCCGGCTGACTTATAATAAAAGAATGAAAAGGGTTTTTAGCTATCTTTTATCAATTTGTCACGAATTGTGCCAAAGGAATTTACATCGCAAAATTAAGTATAAATTGCTGAATTACAACATTATAATTAATTCTAAGTACAAAATGTTAGTGCTCAGTGTTTTAAAATTTCTCAAAATGAGAACACGGTATATAAAATGAGAAAAAAAGACTTAGTTTTCGTTCTCGTAGTAGATTTTGTAATATTTTCGGCCATCTTTTTCGACACCGGGAACGATGAGTTCTTTATCACCGTGAATATAAATATGGAAATTGCGGTCGAGTTTAAGGATGCTTTTAAATACTCTGGCTTGCTTTTTAACGGCGCTTAAGTTGATATCGAAGCTATCTTCAAGTTCTATCTGATTTTCGTCTCTGTATGTTTTATCGTATTGTTTAAAGGATTCTATCAGAGCCTGATCCTGAAAAACTTCTTCTTCAAATTCAGCTTTGTCAAAAGTATCGCGACTTTTGAAATAGTCCATTGAGCGGTTGAGTAAATCAATCTGATCACTTTTGTTAACCTCAAAGTTTTCGGGCAGTACTTTGGTAACAAAGTTTTTTGCAATATCCAGGAAATCTTTGGTGTGGTGGTATTCGTCTTTGCAGGGAGTAACTTGTAAGAACTTTTCTTTCCAGAACAAAGCCTCTTCAGATTTATTGGTTTTGTCGAGTATGCAAAGTTTGTAACCATTATCGCGATCGTCGTTAAAAATCAGGCATGCTTTATCGGGTTTGTCGATTTGTATGCCCTCTTCGCGACTGATTTGAAATTCGCTACTGCCGGGTTGCAGTTTTAAGAAAGCGTGTTTACTTTCAGATTTGAATATACCAATTGCGTTAACCTCTTTGTAATCAAGCATTAAACGTGAAAAGTGCGCTACGAATACATCTCCGGTTTTTATCATCGGATGATTAGAGGAGTCATATAAATATTTAGCAATATTGATCGTGTTCAGATGAAAATCGCCAATGCCTTCAAAAACATCAGAACAATACTTAAACAGAGGATTCATATTGAAATCATCGTTGCTGAAAGTGAAGTTAAAATATTCATCACTTTTAAACTGATTCAGGAAAAATTTCTGTAAAAGTTCTTCTACGCTTTTGTCTGAGATGTCCAGACGCTGCTTTGAAATAAGAAGCTCTTCATCATTGTTTTTATTGCCAACACGGTGCACCGAAACTTCGTCCAGGGTGCTTACAGAATAATCTAGCATAGGTTGCAAAGATTGAGAAAAAATGAAAGCAAAAGAACTGGTTTACCGTTAAATTATACGGATGTTTTAAACATTGGTGTATCAGGTTTATTGCAAAATTGAACCCTGAATATAAAGAAATGAATGGATATTAAACGGGTTAAAGTTTATTAATGAAATCAAAAATATCATCTCTTAGTTTTTCGTTTTCCAAAGCAGGAAAACACATATCCCAGAAATCGATTTTTTTGGCAGACTTAAAATAAATAGCCGCCTCTTCCTTTTGGTTTCTAACGTATAAGTTGATGCCGAGGCATAGTTCTAAAACACATTTATCGCCTTTGGCCAAAAACCTGGTATCAGAGTCAGTTTT
>JBJTNS010000057.1:0-4624 GCA_046074245.1 Chitinophagaceae bacterium
ACGAAACGAATCTGCAGGAAAAGACTTCCTTAAGTCTTACGCCTTCAAACGTTTTATTGATCGGATCGGCAGGTTTACTGTTGTTTTCCTTGATTTCCTGGGGGATTTACACTTTGTTCCCTGGAGTGAAAGACTATGCGCCAGGTTACGGACAAACATTTGATGGTAAAATGAAAAATGAGGTACTGAAGAAAATCAGCAACCTGGAAAACGAACTGATGATGGCCAAAAAGCGTGAATTAGCCATGAAACAAATCATTAGTGGTGAAGAAGTGACGGCGTACGATATCCCTTTCAAAGCAGATAAAAGCAGAGATGTTGAATTAACCATTAATGATACCAAAGCAGAAGGCGAAAGGGTAAAAGACGCCAATGCCAAAATAGAAAGAGCTAAGGAAAATGATGCAAAATCTGCCGCCGACAATCGCACCATTGTTAATAATGGAAGTGCAGACGCCGGAGAAGAACAGGATTTACTTGGAAGTGAATTTTTATTTTTCACACCCATTAAGGGCAATATTTCAGAAAACTTCAATAATCGATCGCATCCTTCTTTAGACATCACACCAAATACGGATGAATCGGTAAAGGCCACAATGGATGGAACCGTTATCTTCAGTGGCTGGACACCAGAATATGGTTATGTAGTCTCCGTTCAGCACCAGAACAACTGGCTATCTATTTATAAATATAATGCTGCTGTTTATAAAGAACTTGGCACCTATGTTAAAGCTGGCGAAACGCTTGGCATCACGGGATATACCGACAAAGACAATCCTAAAAAGCGCCTCCGTTTTGAATTATGGCACAACGGAATCGCAGTTAATCCTTTAAATTATATAGTTTTTTAATATTATTGCAACCATGTTGAACAAAAGCACCAAAAACGAATCTGCACAGAACTCTGCCCTTAATATGATCGGATTGGGCACTTTAATAAAAGGTGACCTGACTTCTGACGGTGACTTAAGAATTGATGGCAAGATAGAAGGTGATGTGATTTCTAAATCAAAAATCGCCATGGGTGCTAGTGCCGAAATAAGAGGCAATGTCAATGCCAGAAGCGCTGATATTTCTGGTAAAATTGAAGGTGATGTTGTAATTAATGAAACTTTGTTCCTAAGGTCTTCTGCAAAAATTACAGGGAATATCACAACTGCTAAACTGGTTATCGAGAGTGGTGCCGAATTCAACGGAACCTGCATAATGAGCAATAAACCTTTAAAGGCCAACGATTAATGGTTTGAAAGAACGAAAACCACTTCCGGATTATGCCAGATACTCGGGCTTAGGACTACAAATGGCGGTTTTCATAGTTATTTGTACTTTTGCCGGCAAATACCTGGACAGTTTTCACTGGGTTAAATTCCCCCTTTTTACAATTTGCTTCCTGATTTTCGGAGTTTTCGGAGCCATGTATTATATGATACGTCAGTTAAAATAAAATGAAACAATTTTTGCCATTTATATATGTGCTGATTGCACAATTGCTCTTAACCTGGTTTTTCCCTGGTTTAGCACTTGATCAGAGAGACCAGATGACACTTAGTATTATTGTGATAGTGTTTTGTCTCATTTTCGTATTAGGAACCATCCGTTTATCGACAGCCCTGAATGTTTCTCAGTCACAATTTAATGCCAGGTATTTTGGTTCAATGGGACTAAGAATGTTAATAGCTTTGATTTTAATAGCTATATATCTGAAATCCAGCAATGTAATCAACAAAGCCGGCAGTATTTTTTTGTTATTCTCATATTTTGTCTACATGGGTTTTGAAATTCGGATTATCCTTCATAAATTGCGCACCAATTCAGAAAAATCCCAAAATACTGATGATGCCCGAAAATAAAGGACTTTCCATTTTTAAAAGAATTCAATTTTTGTTTCTTTTTATATTTTTTGTGCTGTTTTCGTCACAAAATGCATTAGCTAATGCTCACGAAACCAGTCACGATTCTGCTTCTGTATCAAATACAGAACATCATGGAACTGCTGCTGGACATCATGAGGAAGAAGCTTTTAATCCTGGCAAGATGATTCTTGACCACGTTAAAGACGCTCACGACTGGCACATTATGGATGTAAACGGACATGCTGTTAGTGTTCCGCTTCCTGTAATAATATACGATAACGGTTTACACATGTTCATGTCTTCAAAGTTCGAACATGGTCATGCTACCGTTGAAAGCAAAGGTAACTTTTACAAACTTCACGAAGGTCATATTTACAAAACAGAAGCTGACGGTCAGATTCATCTGGATGAAAAAGGTATTGCTTCCAATGTTCAGCCTTTGGATTTATCAATTACCAAAAACGTTTTTGCATTAATATTCGGAGCTACCATTTTAGCCTTGTTATTAATAAGTGTTGCTAATACATACAAGAAAAGAGGTTCAGGTGCCCCAAAAGGATTCCAGAACTTAATTGAGATTGGTGTTTTGTTTGTTAAAGACGAAGTGATTAAGCCATCTGTTGGCAAGCACTATGCGAAATTCGTTCCTTTATTATTAACAATATTTTTCTTCATTTTCATCAACAACCTGATGGGATTAGTTCCAATTTTCCCATTCGGCGCTAACTTAACCGGTAATATTGCCGTTACAATGGTACTGGCGATTGTTGTATTTATTGTAGTAAACTTCTCTGGTAACAAACATTACTGGAAACACATTTTCATGCCGGATGTACCTGTAGCATTATGGGTATTATTAATTCCGATTGAGATTTTAGGTGTGGTATTAAAACCATTCGTATTGATGCTGCGTTTGTTCGCTAACATCACTGCAGGTCACATCATCATTTTAGGATTTTTCAGTTTAATCTTCATCTTCGGACAGAAGAATATCGTTGCTGGATACGGATCAGCAGTTTTCTCAGTAGCATTTACCTTATTCATGAGTGTGCTAGAGTTACTGGTAGCATTCTTACAAGCATATGTATTTACCTTGCTGGCATCTTTATATATCGGATCAGCGACTGAAGAACACCATCACGCAGAAGAACATCATTAATTAATTTAAACAATAAAATAAAACCCAAATAATATGTCAATTTTAGAAATTCTATTACAAACAGCTACAGCTGCTGATCCATCAAAATTAGGTGCTGCTATCGGTGCTGGTCTTGCTGCTATCGGTGCAGGTATCGGTATTGGTAACATTGGTAAAAGTGCTTTAGAAAGCATTGCACGTCAACCAGAATCAACCGGTGACATCAGAGCAAACATGATCGTTGCTGCTGCGCTTGTTGAAGGTGCGGTGTTCTTTGCGATCGTACTTTGTCTTTTGATATTGTTTGTATAATAATATCAGATAAACGAATTAGCAAGGGGTTTGAAAAGACCCCTTGCTTTAAATTATTTTAAAAAAAACAACCACAAACAATAAATAATGGAATTAGTATTACCTGGCTTAGGTCTAACGTTCTGGATGGTATTAGTTTTCGGTATCTTAGTATTTTTACTAAAGAAATTTGCCTGGAAACCTATCCTGACAGCCCTGAGCGAAAGAGAAAATTCGATTGAGGTAGCGCTTAAATCAGCTGAGCAGGCACGCGAACAAATGTCGAAACTGCAAAGTGACAATGAGCTTTTATACAAGCAAGCCAGGGAAGAGCGCGATCAAATCCTTAAAGAAGCTCGCGAAATGAAAGAAAGTATCATCAGTGAAGCCAAGAAATCTGCAGAAGAAGAAGGCAAACGAATGATACAAAAAGCAAGCGATGAAATCAACAAGCAAAAAGCAAGTGCTATTGCCGAGTTGAAAGGTCAGGTTGCCAGTTTATCTGTTAACATAGCTGAGAAATTAATTAACAATCAGTTATCTAACTCAGAAGAGCAACAAGCCATCATTGCCAAACAAGTCAATAACCTGAACAATAACCAACAAGCTATCGCTTAAGCATGTCTGAAACAAAGATATCCAATAGATACGCGCAAGCTCTGATGCAACAGGCTATTGCAGATAATAAACTATCTGTGATTGCTGGTGACATGTCTGATATTAGCACGACATGCCGCAGTAGCAAAGACTTGAGTAATGCCTTAAAGAATCCAATCATCAATCCTGCTCAAAAAATGTCAGCTATTCTGGCAATTTTTGCTAAAGCAGATCAATCAACTCAGGATTTCCTGAAGCTGGTTTGCAGCAGAAACAGAGAGAACATTCTTCCAGACATTGCTGATGCATTTCTAAACCTTTACAGAAAACAACAAGGTATCGAAAAAGTAGTGGTTCAATCAGCCGCTCCTTTGAATGACAGCGACAAAAAAAGCATACAGGCATATGTTCAGCAGCAGACCGGTGCTAAATCGGTTGAACTGCATACAGAGATTAACCCTGCCATCATTGGTGGTATGGTAATCAAATTTGGTGACAATTTATTAGACACCAGCATCTCCGCTAAACTAAGAAAACTTAAAAAGGAATTAAACATAGCATAAAAAACAATAATCATGGCAGAAATAAGACCTGATGAAGTTTCAGCAATTCTGAAACAACAAATAACAAACTTTAAAACCGAAGCTGAACTGGAACAAGTTGGTACGGTTCTTCAAGTGGGTGACGGTATTGCTCGTATCCACGGTCTCACTCAAGTACAATCTGGTGAGCTGATTGAATTCGA
>JBJTNS010000058.1:0-5319 GCA_046074245.1 Chitinophagaceae bacterium
CTGATTTTCAAATTTCCCTGACTTTTTAAAACTGATGCGCACGCCTCTAATGTAGCTCCGGTAGTAATCACATCATCAACTATGCCCACATGCTTCAGTTCGCCGGTATAAGCAGCAACAAATCCTGACTGCATATTCTCCCATCTTTCATATCGCTTCTTTCGGGTCTGGGTTTCGCTGTGCTCAGGTCGGGTTAACAAGTCTTCAAGCAAAGGGATCTCGAGTACCTCAGACATCCCCCTGCCAATGGCCGCGCTCTGATTAAATCCACGTTTTTTCATTTTATCTCTGTGCAACGGTACACATGTCAGTGCCTCCGGCAAGGCAATTCCTTTGGTATTCTTAAGATAGCGACCAAAATGCCGACCAAGTTCCATCCCTAATGCCTCATCCCCCTTATATTTTAATCCGTGCATTAACCGCTGAGACAATCCCGCTTTTCTGAAAAACAAAAAGGCTGTTGCTGATTCAAGAACAATGCGTCCCTGAAACAAACGTTCCGCAGGATTATTCGTCCCGCAAACAAAACCGGTTCTTGGAAGTCTGACATAACACGATAAGCACAAACAAAACTCCTTGCGCTGCAATGGCTCTGAACAGCCAGAGCACAATCGGGGAAATAAAGTATCCAGTATTATACGACTCAGATCATGCCAAAACATGGCACAAGAGTATGTCATTCACTGAAGCTCTGAAAGATATTAGAATTAAATTTTTTTAAGGTCTTAATTGACCTGACGAAACACTACTTTTTCAATACGAAAATTTTACAATAAAATGACATTAAGGCATCTTACTCTTCAATTTCATAAGGAAGCCAATTTCTGACTGATTAAGGTGGCGCCATTTACCTCTTGGTAAATCTTTCTTGGTGAAAATACCCATGCTGACACGATCGAGTTTCTCGACTTCGTAGCCAAGTGCTTCGAACATTCTTCTGACAACACGGTTTCTTCCACTGTGAATCTCCACACCAACATGTCTGCGGTCTTCAGATTCAACGAAAGATACTGCATCGGCATGAACATGTCCGTCTTCTAGGTCGATTCCCTCTACCAGTTTATCCAGATCTGTACCCGATACTTTTTTATCTAGTACAACATGGTAAACCTTCTTAATCTGAAAACTTGGATGAGTTAAAGCCTGTGACACCTCACCATCGTTGGTAAGCAGCAATACACCAGTAGTATTTCTATCGAGCCTTCCAATCGGATAAACTCTCTGAGGCACTTTATCGGCAAGAAGATCCATGACAGTCTTACGACCCTTATCGTCTTCTGTTGTAGTGATAAAATCTTTTGGCTTATTCATCAGAATGTAGACATATGGCTCAGGAAGAATCTTTCTGCCATCATATTTCACTACATCCTCTTTTTTTACTTTGTATCCCATTTCAGTAACCACTGTATTGTTAATAGTTACTAAACCTTGCTTAATCAGTTCATCAGCTTCTCTTCTGCTGCAGATGCCTGCATTGGCAATGTATTTATTTAAACGCATGTCGCCGCTGTCCATATCCGGACCCATCAGTTCCTCTTTGCGTTCTTTAAAGGATTTTTTTACTTTGATTTCAGGATCGTATTTCGGACGATATGGTTTTTTATCTCTGTCAAATCCATTGTCTTTTTTATCGAATCCATCGCGTTTCGGACCTCTGCCACTGCTTCTGTCGTCGCCATATGAGCGAGGTTTGCTATCGCGGCGATCTCCTGAATCCGGGCGGTCTCTGAAACCACCTTCACTGCGTTTTTTGTAATTATCTTCGCGTTTTCCGTATGTACCCGGACCTTTTCTGAAGCCTTCTTCACGTTTTTCGCCAGAGGGACCTCTGCGGAAACCTTCGTCACGGCGCTCACCAGACGGTCCTTTGCGGTAACCACCATCGCGACCTTCGCCGGATGGACCTTTGCGGTAGCTGTCACGACCTTTATTGTCGCGGGCAGGACCATCTTTTTTGAAACCATCTTTGCCATATGGACGCGGACCAGAAGAACCGGTGCGCTTAGGTGGCAAAAATCTTGGAGCAGCTAACTCGTCTTTGTCGAAAGTATTGAATTCTGAATTTCTGGATTTAAAACCTTCTTTTCTTGGAGCACTGTCAGATCTGTCATTGCGCTTACCTTTGTATCCGTCACTGCTTTTTGGGGATCTGCCTCCGGCTTTATAACCGCCGCTTTTTCTTTGATCGTCCCCAGATTTCTTATTGTATGGCATCACTGCTGCAAAGATACGGAAATTGCGGCTATTTTAACCAAGCAAAATGCATCAAAATCAATGTTTTATATCACAAAGCCCATTGTTTGCAAGGGTTTGATAATCTATGACTTATATCAGTATTTAGGTTTTCGATAGACCCTTGAGACAAATATTAAAGTATTTGCTGTACCTTTGCAGCATAATATTGAAATTTATTCATGATAATTCCTAAATTCTTAAACCCAACTAACTCATTTCACGCTGAACTAAGAAAACGCATCAATGATTATTTTGTTGAGATTAAGGCCAAACCAACCGGAAACTTTAAACTGTACTCAAAAGCCATCATTTTGGTTACCAGCTTTATCGCTGTGTATGTGCATTTAATTTTCTTCACCTCTGATATCATCTATATCAGCTTGTTTGAGTGCCTCCTCCTTGGAACACTAACTTCTGCTATCGGTTTTAACATCATGCACGATGGCGCTCACGGCAGCTTCAGTCAGCAAAAATGGCTGAATGAACTCGCTGGTCTGTCACTTAACGTTTTAGGTGCTAATGTTTTCATGTGGAAGACCAAGCACAATGTTGTTCACCATACATTCACTAACATCGAAGGCATGGATGACGACATTAACGCTAAACCATTCTTAAGACTCTGCGACACGCAAAAACACTACAAAATCCACAAATTCCAGCAGTACTATTTCCTTCTTGCCTACTCACTGCTTTACATCTACTGGATTTTCTTCACCGACTACAAAAAATACTTCACTAAAAAAGTAGGCGAAATGCCTATCAAAAAAATGAGCATGCAGGAACATTTTACCTTCTGGGGCTTTAAAGCACTGCACCTTGTTCTTTTCGTAGTAGTTCCTATCTATACCGTTGGCTTCACTGCCTGGTTAATCGGTTTCTTAACCTATGGATTATTTGCTGGTATCGTTTTAAGTCTGGTTTTCCAGTTAGCTCATACAGTTTCTGACACCCACTTCCCAACTCCAGATGCCACTACTGGTAAAGTTGAAGACGAATGGGCTGTACACCAGTTAAAAACCACTGCGAACTTCGCTACCAAAAATAAAATTGTTTCATGGTTTACCGGCGGTTTGAACTTCCAGGTTGAACACCACCTGTTCCCTCACATCTCTCATATCCACTACCCTGCGATTTCTGAGATCGTTAAACAGGTTTGCAAAGAGTACAATATCCCGTATATCGAATACCCTAAAGTAAGATTAGCAGTAGCTTCTCATATCCGTCACCTGAAGGAAATGGGCAAAGCCTAATACCAATGTTTCAATAAAAAAGGCGACTGGTTTTCTGGTCGCCTTTTTTATTGTTACTATAATTAACAATATCTATATTACATCAATTCTATATAGACTAAATATATAGTAAAATTATAAAGTTCTATTTAAAAAATACCAAAAATTACCACAACTTTGCACCCATTATGTCAGTATTAGTAGGAAAAAAAGCACCACACTTCAGTGCTTCAGCCGTCATCAACGGAGAAGAGATTGTAGAAAACTTCAGTCTGGATCAGTACCTGGGTAAAAACCACGTAGTTCTGTTCTTTTACCCTAAAGATTTCACTTTTGTTTGCCCGACAGAATTACACGCCTTCCAGGCTCAGTTAGGTGAATTTGAAAAAAGAGGTGTAAAGGTTGTTGCTTGCAGCACCGACACAGAAGAAAGTCACTTTAGCTGGTTACAAATGCCAAAAGATAAAGGCGGTATCCAGGGCGTAACCTACCCGATTGTTGCCGATACTACCAAAACCATCGCTACCAACTACGATGTACTTTTTGGTAACTACGATTATAACGACAACGGCGAATTAACCGCTAATGGTCCGATGATCGCTTTCCGTGGTCTGTTCTTAATCGACAAAAACGGTATCGTAATGCACCAAACTGTTAACCACTTGCCTATCGGCAGAAGCGTTGACGAAACCCTGCGCTTAGTTGATGCTCTTCAGCACGTGGAAAACCACGGTGAAGTTTGTCCGGCTAACTGGGAAAAAGGTGATGATGCAATGAACGCTACTTTCAACGGCGTTGCTGACTACCTGAGCAAACACTAATTATTAATTCACTTAAAACCATCCATAAAATCCCGGCACAACCGGGATTTTTTTTGCCCTGACAACAATACACATATCTAAAGCCAAACCCTGAATCAAAACAAAAAAGTTTATACAACAAAAAAGGCCAACCTGAACGTTGACCTTTTTGTTACCTATGAAAACTATTAACCTCTCTTTAAAATTAGCGTTTTTCCGCAATTCTCGCAGCTTTACCGCTTAATCCTCTTAGATAGAAGATTCTTGCTCTGCGAACCTTACCAATTTTATTTACTTCGATTTTGTCGATGTTTGGTGAGTGTAATGGGAAAATTCTTTCAACACCTACACCGTTAGAAATTTTTCTAACTGTGAACATGGCGTTTAACCCAGCATTTCTACGTTGGATGACATCACCCTGGAAAAGCTGAATTCTCTCTTTGTTACCTTCTTTAATTTTGTAGTGAACAGTAACTCTGTCACCAGCTTTAAAATTAGGCAGGTCAGCCTTTAAATATTCTTTTTCTACAAACTTTATTAAATCCATGGTGTGTATAAATTTTGGGAGTGCAAAAATATGGATTAAACTTTAAAATGCAAACCTTTTTTTAAAATATGATGCCGAATTCTTCCAATTCTAAAAAAATCATGGCCGTTTTTTTGAAGACAATTCCTCAATCCACTATCATTCAGTACTTTATAAATAAACCTGGCTCTTTCCCTGCTTCGCCCCTTTTTCAAGCAGTCGCCCCCTTCAACATAAAAAATCCCGCCTTTTTAGCGGGATTTTTATAATCTTGAATGTGTTCAGCTTACTGGACGCTTCTTCTGATGATGTTTAAGGCTCCTCCTGCTTTAAACCACTCTATCTGCTGTTCGTTGTAAGTATGGTTACATACTATTGTGTCTGAACTGCCATCTTTATGGGTTAATACCAGTTTTAACGGCACATTAGGTGCAAAGGTGGTTAATCCTATTACATCAATGTTATCGTCTTCCTGAATCTTATCGTAGTCGGCTTTATCGGCAAAGGTTAATGCCAGCATACCTTGCTT
>JBJTNS010000059.1:0-2999 GCA_046074245.1 Chitinophagaceae bacterium
GGCATGCGCTATTCGTGGCTCATTGGCGGACTTCTGGACATGCAACCTGAAATGCTTGATAAGCATTTGACGTATTTCTACCAACATTTAAACGAGGCCGATTTTCCTAACTACGATCGCACCATCGCAAAGTTCTTTTTTCTGGCTGCAATTCCAGAAAACCTCAAAGGTGAAGCAATCGATGTTTTATTCAAATGGCTGAACGATCCGGGTATTTCTGTCTCTACAAAAAACTATGCGGCACTGGCACTTTGTAAAATGGCAGAAGAATTTCCAGACATCAGAAACGAGGTGATTCTGGTGTTAAGCGAACAGCAATTCAGAAACAAATCCTCTTTTGAGAAATTAGCCGCAAAACTTTTGATTAAACTCAACAAGTTAAAATAATAATTATTTTATTTTCAAACACCCTGTCAGGGTGGGATGTCAAAATAATTCGACAACATTTCACTCAACTGATATCCATCAATTTAAATCTCTTCATTTCTAATTATCTTTGGTGCGACCGATGACAGTTTTCATCCTCATCTTTGTCCTTAGCTTTATTGCTTTTACCTTAAGCGCCATCTGTGGTGGTGGGGCTGGACTAATATTAATGCCTATACTCGGCCGACTTCTTCCTACTTCTCAAATTCCTATCGCTCTCTCAATTGGCACCTTTACCAGCTCAGCTTCCCGATTTTTAGTCTTCAGACAACATATCTACTGGCCAATCGTCAAACGTTTCGTTCCTTTGGCTGTCCCTGCAGTATGGCTGGGTGCCTATCTCCTTAAATACGTCAATCCGCTTTATCTCGAAATCGCTATGGGTCTTTTTCTTGCCACTAATGTCTTCCTGATATTTAAGAAAAAAAGCATTACAGAGCCCAAACCTGCACCAGGACCAATACAACTGGCCAGCATCGGTTTTGTTGCTGGCTTTCTTTCCGGACTCACTGGAGCTGTTGGTTTACTGTTCAATAAATTTTATTTGAGATTCAATTTAAATAACGAACAAATAGTGGCCACCAGAGCGGCAAATGATATCTTATTGCATCTCTTAAAAATTGTAATCTATACCTTGTTTGGCTTGTTAAACAATAAAAGTCTGGGCATTGGCGTCACCGTTGCTGTTGCCGCTATCACCTCTACTTTCGCAGCGAAATGGCTGCTTCCAAAAATCTCCAGATTAATTTTCTCTAAAATAGCCTATACATCTATGGCGCTGGCCGGTGTTTTTATGCTTAGCAACGCTACTGCTGGAATCATGAACCAAAATCAGATATCTATCTCAACAAAACTGGAAGAAGATGGTTTAGAAACAAAAGTTTACTGGCAGAATTCAGATGTCAGCCTCGAACTCAGCTATGATGATGGATTTGAATTTGAACAAACCATCGATCTATCAGAACTCAGTGAAGAGCATCGGCAATATATCCTTAAAAAACCGGCCGACAAAATTGTAGTTGAACAAGTGCATACTTTCAACGGCGATTATTTCGAAGCCTATTATTACAATCAAAATCAGTTAATTGATAAAATAGAATTCAAATAATAATTATTGTTTTTTGTAACACTCTGTCAGGGTTAGGCGTTTGAATTGTTATATTTGTTAAATGAAAACCTACGGCCTCATCTTTAGAATGAATATCACTGTTCCCTCCGCTCAGCCCAGCGAGGCCGAAATGACGCAGTATATGCACGACTGGTCGCTCTGGCTGCAAAAAATCGCCTCCACCAATCAACTTGCTCCCGGTGGACACCATTTTTCTAAAGAAGGTAAAGTGCTGCGAAAAAACCAAATCAGTGAAGGTCCGTATTCCGGAAACGACCAGCAATCCATTGCGGGATATATCCTTATCTACGCCGATAATATGACTGGTGCCATGCATATTGCCGAACAATGTCCTGTCTTAAATGGCGATAATACCAGTGTCGAAATTCGTGAAATCCAATAAACCTATGCTTAAATATCTATTAATTTTCCTTCTGCTCGCTTCCGCCTGCCGAAAAACAAACCCAGAAGAAACAATGCTCAGCACCAACTACGCCGAAGCCTACCAATACTACCCAACTAAAAACAATGCACAATGGTTTTACCTCGATATAGAATCTGACACTTCCTCAAACCTGCCAGATTCTTTCCCCATCAGAGCCGTCTACAGTGCCGATAGTGGCACCATGAACTACTTCAGAAATAATGTCCTGATGAGCTACAACTACTGGTCAAACCAACGCAACTTCCTCGGTTGCTGCCTCAACACCATTCTAATCAATTACGATAGCATCAACTCCCAGCACGACTCATCCCTCATCTACGAATTTAACAACGGACTGCCTTACGATTGGATCTATCAATTTAAAGGCACCACCTACTGCAACGAATCTTCTGCCTATAGCACTACGCCTTGCCTGCTCACCAAACAATACACCGTACTCTCTAACAACAGACAAAGAACCATCATCCGCTACTTCGGTTATAAAATTGGATTAATTTACGAAAAACAAATTGTCCGCGACAAAAACAAACGCATCCTCTCTGAGTCGATACTCAAACTTACAGCCCACCAGTTTTGACAGATTTTTCACTTACCATACTTCCCTACCAGCCTGCCGATAAAAATCAGCTGCTGACACTCATATCTCTCAACACACCGCTCTATTTTGCCCCTGAAGAAGCATCCGACTTCAGTCAATATTTAGACAACTATGTTGACGAATATTATGTACTGAGAAATGGCGAACAGATTATAGCCTGCGGAGGCATTAATTACTTCCCCGAGCAATCGAAAGCTCACATCAGTTGGGATATGGTTCACCCTGAGCACCATAGAAAAGGTCATGGTAAAATGCTTCTTCAGTTTCGCCTCGACAGAATAAAAAAACGCAGTGATATTTCAACTATCATTGTCAATACCTCGCATCTTGCAGAAGCTTTTTATGCCGTCAATGGTTTTACTAAAATATCAGAAGAAAAAGACTATTGGGCACCGGGTATTCACCTGGTAAAAATGCTATAC
>JBJTNS010000060.1:0-7328 GCA_046074245.1 Chitinophagaceae bacterium
GGTTTCCTCTCAGTCGACCTACCTGTATTACCCTGCTTCTAACGGGACATATACCGTTCAGCTATATCTGAAAGACATTAATAACAATTGCGACACTACTATTTCCTCTCAGATTACCTTCAATTGTTTTAAAGATTGCGACTGGAATTTTTTGCCAGTCTATGCAGATTTTGAAGATAGTTGTAAAAAGGACCATTCCTATATTAGCAACAATTCAATCAATTGTAATCTTTTTACAAATGGGGGTACTTTTGGCAAGTTTCAGACAAAATGGTACATCAACGATACCTTAAAGAAAACAGGAGGGTATAATTTTATGCAGGTCATTAATAAAAATGGTTCCTATAAAATGTGTGTTGATATTATAGATACAGTCAATAATTGCGATACTTCCCGCTGTAATACTTTTAATGTTACCTGCATCAATAATTGTAATTTTAAACCTAAAAATATTTATCTCTATGTCAACGATTCATGCCTGCAAAATCAAAAGAAATATTTTGTTAAAGGTGCTGTATTAATGAATGGAACACCTGATTTAAGTTATCGTTATCAATGGTATATCAATTCCAGTTCTGTGGGTAGTAACTATTACAGTAATTCTACAAGAGTTTATTCAAAAACGAATTACGAAATTTGTGTCAGAATTACAGATACCATTACAATGTGCGATACCTTTATCTGTAAAACAGTTTTCGCAGATTGTGTGAATTGCATGCCTTTTCAACCACAAATAAATAATATCATCTTATCGGATTCTTGTTCTTATATCAATAACACATCATTCAGAGGTGTAGTAGGCAAACTCATCTTTAAAAATCCTGCAGCGGCAAACTATTATTCTGTTAAATGGACAGTCGATTCTATTGTAAGTTCTAATTCAACTTATATGCGTAAGGCTATGAATAGCAAGGGACTTAAAAAAGTGTGTTTAACAATTAGTGATACTCTAAATGGTTGCGATACTCAGATTTGTCGCACTGTATATGTTGGATGCAATTTCGGTTCGGGTATTGAAGCGAATGCTGTCGCCAGTATTGCGGTATATCCTAACCCTGCAAATTATCAGTTATTAATTCATGAACTGACAGAAGATTATACTTTCGAATGTTATGATGTTTCTGGAAAGCAATTATTAAAAGGAGAAAAAACAGTAGGAGAGGCCATCAGTATTGTATCTTTAAATGATGGCTTGTATTATCTGAAAATCATGACTGCTGATCGCTGCTATACTGCGCGATTTATCAAACAGACAGATTAAAAAACAGATTTATATAAAACTTTAAGTTTAGAGGCGAGATATAAAATTCCTTTAAATGGGGGTTTTAACTCGCCTTTCCAGCTTTGTCCCATTCTCAGCATGTTTCTGTAGAAATAGCCTGGTGTGATTTTCCATTTTCTGATGAAGGTTTTTCTGCCATCATTCCGGTCTACTTTCCCTGTAGATTTACTCATGAAATGGTAGACTCTGCTTTCGCCAATGCCTTTGAAGTAACGCACACCTGCATCCCAGAGTTTCATAGAGAAGTCGGGGTCGCTGTACATACCCGGACTGAATTCATCGCTATATCCGCCAACTTTTTCCCAAAGTTCTATCGGTACCACATTCGGTGGCCAGCTGGCTCCACTCCAGTTGCCCATTGGCAAATCTCGGTAATTCTGTATCAGCTCACGCTCCATAAAATTGCTCAGGTCGCCAAAATCATGCCCCTGAATAATGTTTTTATCCTTGCCTTTCTTCGGCTCTATCATGGTAGAAGAGATAAAGAAATTATTATGACCAATGCTCTCAATGTCTTTCACCAGATGGTAATCCCAGCCAGGCAGAGCATACATGTCGTCATTAAAGTAGCAGATATATTTTGTAGTTGCCAGCCTGGATGCCTGATTGAGGGCCTTGCAAACCCCAACATTGTGATCGCTGAACGTATGCGCAAGTCCTTGTTCTTCTACCCATTCTTTAGTGCCATCATGACCTTCGTTAATGTGTACAATAATCTGGTGACTGAAAGTTGAGTTTTTAATAATACTGTCTACGCAAACTTTTAAGT
The DNA here is from genome assembly GCA_046074245.1 of Chitinophagaceae bacterium. GTDB lineage: Bacteria > Bacteroidota > Bacteroidia > NS11-12g > UBA955 > JABMMZ01. Next base: position 2,052 of record JBJTNS010000060.1, read on the forward strand.
AGGGCAGATTGTTCCAGGTCGGGATCAGAATGGTAAACATTGCAGCAAAGATAATTGTTTTTTAAAAATAACCTTTGTGAATGAATCAGCAGCAATGCGTAATTTTTACTTTTTACTTTTAACTTTAGCGAGTACATTTGTGCTCAAATTACCGAATAATGTCAGAAAAAGTTTTAGTAATAGGTTCCTGCGGTCAGTTAGGTACCGAACTCGTTGAATCATTAAGAAATATTTATGGTGAAGCTAATGTGGTGGCTTCGGACATCAGAAAGAGCGATCATGAAGTATTTCAAACTGGTATTTTTGAAAATCTGGATATTTTAGACAAAGCCAGATTTACAGAAGTATTAGAGAAACACCGTCCTTCTCAGGTATATCATCTGGCAGCTTTGCTAAGTGCAACGGCTGAGGCAAAGCCAAAACTGGGCTGGACACTCAATATGGATGGTTTATTCAATGTGCTGGATGCTGCTGTGGATTTCAAAATCGGTCGCGTTTACTGGCCAAGTTCAATCGCAGTTTTTGGTCCGAATACACCTGTAAACAATACACCTCAAAATTGTGTGATGGATCCGAATACTATTTACGGTATTTCTAAACTGGCAGGGGAGCGCTACTGCGAATACTATTTCCAGAAACGTGGTGTGGATGTAAGAAGTTTAAGATATCCCGGATTAATCGGACATAAAAGTGATCCGGGTGGCGGAACAACCGATTATGCTGTAAGTATCTACCACGATGCTCTTACAACAGGTAAGCACAATTGTTTCCTTGGAGATCATACAGAATTGCCAATGTTATATATGCCAGATGCTCTTAAAGCAACTTTGGATATCATGCATGCTCCGGCTGAACAAATCAAGATCAGAAGCAGTTACAACCTGGCAGGTATGAGTTTCTCTCCAAAAGAAATTACTGAATCCATCAGAAAATATATCCCTGAATTTACCACAGAGTACAATCCAGACCACCGCCAGGCCATCGCAGATAGCTGGCCTAACAGCATAGACGATTCTGAAGCAAGACAAGACTGGGGCTGGAAGCCAGCATTCGATCTGGATGCGATGACTAAAGATATGCTGGTCAATTTAGCACCTCGTTACGGTAAATCATTGTCTCTTTAATTCAGTAACTTTGAGTCAGAAACCTCTCATACTGATTTCTAATGATGATGGCATAACAGCACCCGGACTTAGGGTTCTGGTTGAAGAAATGTCAGCCATCGGCGAAGTAATAGTTGTGGCACCGGATAAACCTCAGAGTGCCATGGGGCATGCCATAACAGTTACAATACCACTTCGTTTAACACCAAATAAAATCTTCGGAGATATAAAGGCTTTCGAATGCAGCGGTACTCCCGCAGATTGCGTAAAGCTGGCTCTGGATAAGGTTTGCGACAGACGCCCGGATATCATGGTATCCGGTATCAATCATGGTCCGAATTACAGCATCAATGTCATCTATTCTGGCACCATGAGTGCTGCAGTAGAAGCTGCCGTTGATGGCGTTCAGGCTATAGGTTTTTCACTTTGTGATTACAGCAACGACGCCGATTTTAGTCACTGTCGCAAATATGTCAGACAAATTGCCAGTACTATATTAAAGCATCCTCTGCCTTATGGTACTCTGCTGAATGTTAATATGCCAAAATCTGATGCCATTAAAGGTGTTAGAATTTGTCGTCAGGCAAGTGCTAAATACGCCGAAAACTTTGATGAAAGACAAGATCCTTCTGGTCGCACGTATTACTGGATGACAGGTAAATTTATTAACCTCGAAGCCGATGATAACGATACCGACCTGTGGGCTATTGATAATGGATATGTCAGTGTGGTGCCTACTAAGTTCGACCTCACCTCCAATGGAGTAATTCAACATTTAAAACAATTAATGCATGAGTGATAAAAAACAATTTTATATAGGGTTAAGCCTTGGAATTTTTACTGCGTTTATCATATCCTTAATCGTTTTTTTAACCAGCAATCCTGGTTTTTCAGTTGCCGATTATTTCAATATTTTTGTTAACGGAAAAATACTTTCGCCGATTCTCAGCATAGCTTTGGTGGGAAACCTGGCCCTGTTTTTCCTGTTTCTTAAATTCGACAAAGATCTGATTAGCAAAGGTATCCTAGCTGCCACCATGGTGGTTGGCGTCTTGATTTTCATTATGAAATTCCTCTAGATTCAATATATTTATTCATTAAATATAGTTAAGTGTCTGACTAACAGACTAAAAAATTGCAATTTTTTTATGACACTTTGATTAGTTAAAATTGGCGAATAAATAGCATATTTGCCTGATAATCTTAGTTCTATTATGAAAAAATTTCAATTCCATCTGTTGGCTTTCTGCCTCTTGCTACAGATGTTCTCTATTAATGCACAGGTGAGTTGGCAAGCACCTTACAGAATCGATTATTTTGATCAGATCGATTACAGTAAAAATCTCGTCTATACTTTCAACACTTCTAAAGATGCTAAAAGTTTCGAATTAAATCTCTACAATCTTAAAGGAGCTCATCTTAACATGATTGACGTGCCTAAAAAGAACTCTCTTAAAATCCGTTCATGTGCCGCTGTTGGTAGCAATACGGTTTTTTATTTTATTGATGGCAATACAGGAATTCTGTTAAGCGTCGACAAAGACGGAAAGGAAATTGCCTCTGCAGAATTTGAAGATAAACAAAGTTTCAGTTACGATACCTATATTCAGGATTGCGATGGTGCCTCATTTTACCTGAGTCGCTCTTTTAAAGGTGACAAAATGGGTCATACTACAGAAAAGTTTGATTTGAAATGCGCCAGACAATGGGAATATACCTTAACTCCAGAGAAAGGAAAAAATCAGTTAATGCTGGCCAATGGTGGTAAAAATGGCGTTGTGTTAATGAGTCGTTATCTTAAAAATGCTTTTGCTGTTGAAGGTCCGGTTAGTATGATTTTTCTGGATGCTGATGGAAAAGTAGTTTCAAATACTGTGCTTACACCACCTCCTTTTTTCAATCCTTACATGTTAAAAGTATTGAATGATGGCTCTGCCTTTGTTGTTGCCGATTACGGAAAACCTGCAAGTACAATTTACCCTCTGATTCCGCAGGGCACAAACTATATGAAGATTAAAACGGATGGATCGGTTGTTACGAATGTGTTTCTTGAAAACAAAGCGCTTAACGACAAATTTGGTCTGAAAAAAGAGGATGGTACACCAATGTATCTCGAGAATCCGGGTGTCCGAATTATTGACATCAAAGAAAATGGTACAGAGATTCTGATGGTAGGAGAGAGTTATCTGTTAAAACAATATGAGATAACCACTCCGGCTGGCACCAATACCATGGCAACAACTTCTATCAATGCCGATCTTACTCTGGGAGATTTATATGTTTTAACGGCAGGTGATCTTGAACTTGAGAAAGCAAAAAACATCTGGAAGCCTAAAAAAATGTATCAGATGAAAGGCTTTTTTAAAGGAAGTATCGACTATGTGTATGAAGAAATGATGAACATTCATGCCATGACTTTTCAGGGCTTTAAAGGCAATGATATTATCCTTAGAAATTTCAATCACGGATTTCAGTATGTCAATATTGTAAAAGATGGCGAAACAATTGATAATGCCGCAACAAGGGTGTATTTTGGTAAAGCTATAGGTAGCAGCGGCAGCAATATTACCTATGTGCCAATTGAAAGTGATTATACCGGAAAAGCCGGGCAAATCTACCGAGAAGGTGTCATGGTAACAGAACAGGGTATCCTTCTCTATCAGTATAACAATGTTACCAGCAATTTACAGTTTTCATTTATCAATTAATTCAATCCCCCTCATGAAAAAACTTTTTATAATAGCATTGATGGTCCTTGGTCTGACCATTAACGCACAGGAACAGCAGGCACTTACTCATCTGAAATCTGAAGATATCAGAGGAATTTATAAAGCAGGAAATAAAGCAATCTGTATTTCATTCAGCGAATACCGTGATATCGATAATAAAAACCTTTACGCGGTCAATATTCTCGGAGATGCTCAGTCAGGAAGACAGATTTTTGCTGTTGATCCAGGTACTTATCTGGTAGACGTGGTAACAAATTCTAAAACTGCTATCGCTATGTTTTATAACGCTTCTGAAGAGTCTATAGAACTGATTAGCTTTGATGAAAATGCAAAAATCGTTTCTCAAAGTGCTTATAAAGGTGATGTCAACGATCTTGAATCTTACGGTACCATGTTTAAATGGGTGTTGTCTGAAGCCAATGTACTATTTGTTGTGAGAAACTATAGCCTTTATGAACGTCCGAAACCTAATACCACAAAATTAGTCAACCAGGGTTACCAGTTACTGGCACTTTCTCCTGAAGCTAAAGTGCTTGGTTCGTACGCCGAAGATGGTATGAATAAACCAGCTTCTGATATCAAAACTATAGTACCATTTAAAGAGGGATGTGTATTGTTTGTTTCTCAGAGTGAATATAAGAAAAAAACGTTTTCAGCCAGAATGGAAGTGTATTCCAATACCGCTGTTCAAACAGGCAATTATCCTATGAGTGGCATCGATTTTACCTATTACCCGACAGATATTAAATACAGCAATGGCGAAATTGTAGCAGCTGGTTTGTATTTCAAAGGTTTGTGGTTTAATGCTAAGACTTCTGAAGGATTATTCTTTCTGAAGCTGAATACTAAAGGAGAAAAACTGGCAGCCAATAATCTGACTTGGGCAGATCTGAAAACTAAAGCTGCTCCGGTAGATAAGAGCGATTTTATGTTTAATGGCAAAACAGATTTTCTGGTAGAGTCTATTGAAGCTACACCAACAGGATTTGTTATACTTGGCGAAAGTTATTCAAAATCAAGTGGTGTGTCAACTGCCGAATTTATTCTGGATACCGAAGATAACAGCGATTCCAGAATGTTAAGTATCTACGATTTTATCGCTATTGAAACTGATAAAAATGGAATTATTACTTCTGTAAAAAACCTCAAGAAGGAAAATAGCAATATCCGTATCAATGGTGGTGTGGCAATGATGAGAAATGTCGAATTGTCTTTTTTGCTGAAACATTATAACAAGTTTCCTTTCCAGAGTTACAGAAACAACGAGATTCATTTCATCAGTTATAAAAATAACGAAGGTTTTTATTCAGTGATGGATTACAAAACAGGCGCTGTTAAATTATCTAAACCTATTAGACTTGAACCTGAAATAGAAGTTGAAGTTAATCTGTTAGGCGAAGAAATGGTGGCGAATAGTAATACACGTTCTAAACTTGACAAGTTTG